>NZ_JBARYR010000048.1:0-11021 GCF_049648075.1 Rubrivirga sp.
TCCATGCTCGGGGCCACTACCACCTCCCCGTGACCGATCCCGACTTTGTCCAGGTGTTCACCACCGGCGGCACCATCGACAAGGAGTACTTCGATGCCAAGAGCGCCTACGAGATCGGCGAGCCGCAGATTGGGGCTCTTCTGCGGGAAGCGGGTGTGACGTTCCCGTTCGAGGTCACGGCGCTCATGCGCAAGGACAGTCTCGACATCGAGGACGAGGACCGAGCCCTCGTTGCGTCTCGTGTCCTGGAGTCGCCCTCGACGCGCGTCTTGATCACGCACGGGACAGACACGATGGCCGAGACGGCTCGCGCGGTCGCGGCCGCCCTCGAGGCCGACGACCGGGACACGACGGTGGTGTTCGTCGGGTCGTTGTCCCCAGCCCGATTCAAGGCGACGGACGCTGAATTCAACGTCGGCTTCGCAGCCGCGGCGGTCCAAACGTTACCGCCCGGTGCGTACGTTGCAATGAATGGGCGCGTCTTCGACCCACACCGAGTACGTAAGGACCGGGATCGAAATCGGTTCGTGGCCGTCACTTAGATGACTCAGGCCCGTACGCCTCCTGACTTCCTCCCCGACTCCACTATGACCCGTTTGTCTCTTCTGAGCGCTGCAGCGCTCGCCCTCGTTATCTCTGGCTGCTCGGCCTCCAGCGAGATGGTGGATGACATGGACGACATGACGTCTATGACTCCGACCGCCGCTTGCGTCGACGGCATGGCCACCCTCCCCGCGACGGCCATGGGCTCTGACATCGGCCCGTTCGAGTGCTCGAACGTCGACCTGCTCGCCTACATCCCGCTCTCCGAGTTCGACGCCGACCAGCTCAACGATATTTGGGGCTGGGAAGACCCCGAGACTGGCCGCGAGTACGCCCTCGTCGGTCTGGCCAACGGCACCGAATTCGTCGACGTCACCGACCCGACTGCGCCCGTCATGCTCGGCAAAGTCCCGACGCACACGGTCTCGACCGTTTGGCGCGACATCAAGGTCTACGACAACCACGCGTTCATCGTCTCTGAGGCCCGCGACCACGGCATGCAGGTCTTCGACCTGACCCGTCTCCGCGGCCTGACCACGGACCAGGGCGAGTTCGAGCCTGACGCTCACTACGACCAGGTGACCAACGTCCACAACCTGGTCATCAACGAGGACTCTGGCTACGCCTACGCAGTCGGCTCCGGCTCGCGCGGCGACGACCTACCCGCCGAGTGCGGCGCGCCGGGCTTCCACGTCATTAACATCCAGGACCCGACGAACCCGACGTTCGTCAACTGCTTCTCCGACGCCTCCAAGGACACGTCGCCGGTCTCGGCACCGGGCTACACGCACGACGCCCAGTGCATCATCTACGACGGACCGGACAGCGACTACACCGGACGTGAGATCTGCGTCGGCTCCAACGAAGACGTGGTCACGTTCTACGACGTCGAGGACAAGATGGACGTCCGCATCATCTCGATGGCCGAGTACCCGCTCGACGCGTACACGCACCAGCAGTGGTTCACTGAGGACCGTCGCTACATCCTGGCCAACGACGAACTCGACGAGACCAACGGCTTCGTGAGCACGCAGCGCACGCTCCTGTTCGACGTCCAGGACCTCGACGAGCCCGAGCTCATCTCCGCGTGGGACTCCGGCATCACGACCATCGACCACAACCTCTACACGCTGGGCGACTACACGTTCATGAGCAACTACGAGGCCGGCCTTCGGATCGTGGACCACACGGACATCGCCAACGGCAACCTGACGGAGGTCGCGTTCTTCGACACGTACCCGCAGAACACGTCGGTGAACTTCGCTGGTCAGTGGAGCAACTACCCGTACCTCGACAGCGGCATCGTGATCGCGAGCGACTCGGACAACGGCTTGTTCGTCATGATGCCCCGCATGGGCATGTAGTCGTCCTCGAGGACGATCTCTCGACTCGATAGCGAGGGGCTCCGGCGCAAGCTGGGGTCCCTCGTTTTGCGTACAGGCCGTCGGCGCTGGTGCGTACGTTCCAGGGTTCTTCCGCTACCCGTTTGATCTCCCGCTACTGCTCCCCCACAGTTGTCCTCGCGATCGTTGCCATCGCGCTTGCCTCACCTCCCGTCGCGCAGGAGGTCGAGTGCCGGAATGGGCTGGCCACGCTCCCGAACGTGGGCTCCTTCCAATGTGATGCCGTCGACCTGGTCGGTTACATGTCGCCCGCCTCGTTCTCCGTATCGGGGTCCCCGGCAGCGGAGCACAATGACATCTGGGGGTGGACGGATCCTGAGACCGGGACCGAGTACGCGCTCGTGGGGACGCAGAATGGGGTCGGGTTCGTCAGCCTCGAAGACCCGGCCTTCCCCGTCCTTGTCGGCAAGCTGCCCACCCCGAACGGACGGTCGTCGACGTGGCGCGACGTCAAGGTCTACGCCGGCCACGCTCTCATCGTCGCGGACAGTTCCCCACGACACGGAATGCAAGTGTTCGACATGGCGCGCCTACGGGATGTCGACCTCGAGGACGGACCCGTCGTGTTCGAGCAGGACGCCAACTACGACGGGATCAGCTCGGCTCACAACATCGTCGTCAACGAGGAGACCGGGTTCGCCTACGCCGTCGGATACCGGTACAGCCCCGGCGACCGCGCCGCACGCGGCCTCCCCGCCGAGTGTGACGAGCCCGGCTTCCACACCATCGACGTCCGGGACCCTCGAAACCCCACGTTCGCGGGGTGCTTCTCCGACGCCGCCCTCGAGGCCGATCCATACATCGCTCCGGGGTACACCCACGACGGGCAGTGCGTGACGTACCGAGGACCCGACGCCGACTACACCGGCCGCGAGTTGTGCTTTGCTGCGAACGAGGACGTCGTGACCGTCTTCGATGTGACGGACAAGGGCGCGGTCAGGGTTATTTCTCAGGGCGAGTACCCCAACGACGTCTACACGCACCAGGGGTGGCTCACGGCCGACCAGCGCTACTTCCTGATCAACGACGAGATCGACGAGTCGACGCTCAACATCAGCCAGCGGACGATCGTGATGGATCTGACCGACCTCGACAACCCGGGAGACGTCTTCATCTATGACTCGGGGCTCAACACCATCGATCACAACCTGTACACGGTCGGGCGCTATGCCTTCCAGGCCAACTACGAGTCCGGCCTCCGCATCCTCGACCTCGACGAGATCGGCTCCGGTTCGATCCGAGAGGTGGCCTTTTTCGACACGTACCCTCGGCGGACGGGGAGGAATTATCAAGGGGCGTGGAGCGTCTACCCGTACTTCGAGAGCGGGATCGTCATCGTCAACGACATCGACAACGGGTTGTTCGTGCTCCGTCCCGACGCGTCGCTCGCGGTGAGCGCCGAGGCTCCCGCCCAGCCGTCCGGTTTCGCGTTGTCGTCGCCGGCTCCCAACCCGACGTCGGCGGGCGCTCGTCTCGACCTCGAGGTCGGGAGCGCACAGCACGTCCGGGCCGAACTGTTCGATGTCGCCGGACGGCGCGTGGCACAGATCTTCGACGGCGCCGTCGCGGCCGGCACGCCGATCGTCCTCGAGGTCGAGCGAGGCTCGCTACCGGCGGGGGTCTACGTGATCCGCGTGGTCGGCGACCGGTTCGAGACCTCGCGCCAGATCGCCTTGGTCCGGTGACCTTGCGCTCAGTCTGTCTCCTGCTCGCGCTCGTCGCCGTCCCAGTCGGGGCTCAGGAGATCGAATGTCTCAACGGACAGGCTTCGCTCCCCGACGTCGGAAGCTTCT
Organism: Rubrivirga sp.; assembly: GCF_049648075.1. Lineage (GTDB taxonomy): Bacteria > Bacteroidota > Rhodothermia > Rhodothermales > Rubricoccaceae > Rubrivirga. The sequence goes on from NZ_JBARYR010000048.1 coordinate 3,740, forward strand.
CGTGTCAAGGTGTAAACCTGGTCGGGTACCTCTCCCCTGCGGCCTTCGGAGTGCCGGGGTCGGAGCAGGCAGGCCACAACGACATCTGGGGATGGACGGACACGGAGACCGGCGTCGAGTACGCGCTCGTCGGCACGCGCAACGGCCTCGGCTTCGTCAGCCTCGAGGACCCGACGCGACCGGTCGTGCTCGGCAAGATGCCGACGACGCGAAGCGCCTCCACGTGGCGAGACGTCAAGGTCTACGCGGACCACGCCTTCGTCGTAGCAGACGGGTCTTCCGGCCACGGCATGCAAGTGTTCGACCTGACACGCCTTCGGGGACTGAGCGGAGCTCCAGGGCTTCTCGAGCCCGACGCGGTCTACGACCTTATCAGCTCGGCCCACAACATTGTGATCAACGAGGAGACCGGCTTCGCCTACGCCGTCGGCGCGGGTCGAGTGAGCCGGCGCGGGCTCCCGGACTCGTGCCGCCCCGCAGGCTTCCACGCGATCAACATTCAGAACCCGACCAATCCCACGTTCGCGTCGTGCTTTTCTGACATCGAGTTCGAGACTGGCCCTCGGAGGCGGGGGTACACGCACGACGCGCAATGCGTGATCTACCGCGGACCGGACGTGGACTACCAAGGCCGTGAGATCTGCTTCGGGTCGAACGAGGACGTCGTGACCGTCTTCGACGTGACCGACAAGGACAACGTCCAAGTCGTCTCCCAGGCGGCGTACCCGACGCCGTCCTACACACACCAGGGCTGGCTCACGGAGGACCACCGCTACATGCTCGTCAACGACGAACTGGACGAGCTCTCAGCACGTCGGACGCAGCGGACCTTGGTGATCGACTTCGACGACCTCGAGCTGCCCGAGTTCGCGTTTGCCTACGAGCCCAACCTGACGACGAGCGACCACAACCTGTACATCAAAGGTCGCTACGCGTACGAGAGCAACTACGAGTCCGGCTTGCGCATCGTCGACCTCGATCAGATCGAAAATGGGACGCTGACGGAGGCGGCCTTTTTCGACACGTTCCCGACCCAGACCCGGATCGGGTTCGGTGGGCAGTGGAGCAACTACCCGTACTTCGAGAGCGGGCTCGTAATCGCAAACGACGGAGACTTCGGCCTCTTTGTTCTACGCCCGACGGGACTCGCAGAGCCCACGGACTCTGAGGACGCCCCCACGCTGATCGGGTACGAGCTCACGGCTCCCTTCCCCAACCCGACGACAACTAGGGCGAGGCTCTCGCTACGCGTCGGCGAGGCGCAGGCAGTCGTCGCGGACCTCTTCGACGTCGCCGGGAGGCGTGTTGCGAGCGTCTTCGAGGGCACGGCGGCGACCGGGTCCTCGCTCGACCTCGAGGTCGACGGATCCTCCCTCCCTGCCGGTGTTTACGTCTTGCGCGTTACCGGTGAGACCTTCGAGGCCTCGAGGCGGATCGTACTCACCAGCCGCTAGGGAGTCGCGTCCGGCCTCGAGGTCGGGCGCGCCCAGCGTTGCCCGGCGGGCGTGAGCCCGAACGTGCCCCCGAGCGCGTCCTCGAGGACGACCAAGCCCTCGGCGACGAGCCAGTCGAGCAACACGCGGCGCCGACCGGACAGCGAGACGTCGCCGCCCTGGGCGATGTCGTCGAGGACAGCTCGGAGCTCCGGCTCGTCCTGGGGCGTGATGACGTCGGGCCGGTGCCGGCCGAGGCAGACGTCGCATGTGCCGCACCGTGACCCCGTCGGCTCGCCGAAGTAAGCGAGCAGGTGCTGACGTCGGCATCCGACGGACTCGGCGTACCGCACGACGCTGTCCAACCTGGCATGCGCCCGCCGGCGGCCGGCCTCGAGGGCGACCACATCGATCGGGGCGGTCCGGCTTCGGGCGCCCCGCCACCTTAGGGTGAGCCCGTCGGACGGGCGCTGGACCTCGATCAGGTGCCGGGCGGCGAGGTAGTCGAGGCCGGCGTCGAGCCGTGCCGGAGTCATCCCCACGGCCTCGGCGAGCTCGTCGAGCCGCACGGTCGCGCCCTCCGACGCGGAGGCGGGCAACCGGCGGAGCAGGACGTCGGCGAAGCTTTGGACGGCGACGCTTTCGGCCTCGAGGGCGCGGGCGAACCCGTCTCGTCCCTGCGGAAGCCGAAGACGCGCCTCGCCTTCTCGGGTTGGGACGACGTCCCAGGCGCCGGCCGTCGCGAGCCGGTCGACGGCGGACCAGACGCAGCGGGTGGGCAGACCGGCCACCTTGGCGAGCGTCGCGATGGGCAGGGACACGGGTCCTTCCGGCTCGCTCCCGACAGCGATCTGCGCCAGGCTGCCGGCCGCGGTGTAGACGGCTTGCAGATCCGTCGAGGTCGGGTGCCCCCGGTCGACGAGATCGCGCGGGAGCGTTTCAGCATCCGGGCCGACTGCGAGGACGGCGTAGGCGCGGTCGCCGTCTCGGCCGGCCCGGCCGGCCTCCTGGTAATAAGACTCCAACGTCGGCGGCAGCGTCGTGTGGACGACGGTCCGAACGTCGGGCTTGTCGATCCCCATCCCGAACGCGCTCGTCGCCGCGATGACTCGGGTCTCGCCCTCGAGCCAGCGACGCTGCACCTGCTCCCGGACGCCGCGATCGAGCCCCGCGTGATACGCCTCGGCATCGAGGCCGCTCGCCGTCAACCGGCGCGCTACGCGCTCCGTGTTCTGGCGCGTACCAGCGTACACCAGCCCCGATCCCGGGACGGCCTCGAGGACGTCCGACGCCTGCCGGATGGGGTCCTGGGTGTGGAAGACGCTCCACACGATGTTCGGCCGGTCGAACCCTCGGACGATGACCTCGGGGTCGCGTAGCTCGAGCTGGTCCAGGATGTCGCGCCGGACCTCGGGCGTCGCCGTCGCCGTCACCGCCACGACGGGCGTCGGGTCGCCGGTCGAGGTCGACAATCGAGGACGGGCCTCGGCGATTCGGCGGTACGCCGGACGAAAATCGTGTCCCCACTCCGAGATGCAGTGGGCCTCGTCGACGGCGAGGAGGTCGACGTCCAGTCGCGGCGCGCGAGCGTGGAAGAGATCGGTGAGCAGCCGCTCGGGCGTGAGGTACAAGACGCGATACAGACCGTGCTCGGCGTCCGTCCATGCCTGGTCCGTCTGCCGCCGACTGAGCCCGCTGTGTAGCGCGCGTGCTCGAACCCCGCGGCGACCGAGCGCCTCGACCTGATCGTGCATCAACGCCACCAACGGGGACACGACGAGGGCGAGGCCGCCTGATGCGACGACCGGTACTTGGTAGATGAGCGACTTCCCTCCTCCCGTGGGAAGCACCGCGAGCACGTCCCGGCCATCGAGAACGGCCCCGACAGCCTCCTGCTGTCCCGCTCGAAACGCGTTGTATCCCCACGTATCGCGCAGGGCGTCCAGCGCCGAAGAAAGAGAGGGACTGGCCATTTCTCAAGCTACCCGCTGTCGCTCCGTGCTTCGGCCCAAACGAGCTTCAGAAAATCGGCGTCGAGCTGTTACGGCGTCCTCCAAATAGGGTCTAGACGGGCGCCGTGAGGCTGGTCGTGTTGCGCGATCCGCTCGAGGTGGTAACCGGCGCGACCTGGACCCGTGGTGGGGTCTCTCAGGTCGCGCCGGATCTCGTTGCGGCCGGGACGGCACGACGAGGGCCGGGGTAGCTTCGGCCCTCCGGCCCTCACGCTTTTGACTCCGCGCGTCTCCGTCATCATCGTTACCTGGAACGGGCGCGAGCTGCTGGAGCGGTTTCTCCCCTCGGTCCTGGCGACGGACTACCCCGACCTCGAGGTCGTCGTCGCCGACAACGCGTCGTCGGACGGGACCGCCGAGTGGCTGGGCGCGGAGCACCCCGAGGTCGTCGTCGCCCGCCACCCCGACAACTGGCTCTTCGCTCGTGGCAACAACGCCGCCCTCGAGGACGCCACGGGCAGCCTGGTGTGCTTCCTCAACAACGACGTCGAGGTCCCACCGAATTGGCTCCGTCCGCTCGTCGCCGCCCTCGAGGACGACGCAGTCGCCGCCGTCCAACCAAAGCTCCTGCAGGTCGACGACCGCTCGCGGTTCGAGTACGCGGGTGCTGCTGGCGGCTTCCTGGACGCGCTGGCTGTCCCGTTCACTCGAGGACGGATCTTCGAGGCTCTCGAGGTCGACCGCGGTCAATACGACGATGCACGCGACGTGTTCTGGGCGACCGGGGCGGCCATGCTGGTCCGCCGAGATGCCTTCGAGGACGCCGGTGGCTTCGACGAGTCGTTCGGGATGCACCAAGAGGAGATCGACCTGTGTTGGAGGCTATGGCGGGCCGGATGGCGCGTCCGGGTCGAGCCGGCGTCGGAGGTGTACCACCTGGGAGGCGCATCGCTGCCGGCGGGCAATCCTCGTAAGACGTACTACAACGTCCGAAACAGCTTGGTGATGGTCGCGAAGAACCTCCCGCCCACCCACGCCGCCCGCATCTTTCGGGGCCGGCGCGTCCTCGATGGCGTCGCGTGGGCTCGAGCCCGGGCGATGGGCAACGCCCTCGAGGCCGACGCGATCCGTCGAGGTCGGCGCGACGCTGCCGTCATGATCTCCGCCCTCGAGGTCGACCTCGAGGGCTCAGCTGTCGTTCTTCCGTCGTACCGAGGTCGAATCGTCGAGGACGCCATGCTTCGAGGACGACGCCATTTCTCAGACCTCCCGACCTCGAGGTTTAGGCCTCTCGGGCTCTAACGACGACGACGACCGCGGAGAGCACGATCACGATTCCCAAGATCGTGGCCGCGCCTGGGATCTCCTGAAAGAGGACCGCCGCGATCCCACTGGCGAGGACCGGCTCCGTGAGTGTGAGCAGGCCGATCAGAGCCGCGGGGATGTAGCGCACGGCGACGTTGAGCGATCCGTGCCCGAGAAGCCCGGGTCCGAGCCCCATCGCGATCGCGAGCCATGCCGCGGCACCCGTCAGCATCAGCGGCTCGCCCGCGAGAACGCACCCGATGCCGCAGGTGACGGCGGCTGCCGCATTCAAGGGGACGAAGTAGGCGAGGAACGACGTCCCCTGCCGCACCGCCCGGCCAATGACGAGGTAGACCGCGACCAACGCCGCCGCCACGATTGCCAGTCCGTTACCGAGCGCTGGATTCGGAAAGGACGCCGCTTCTGAGTGGGACCCAAGCGCCAAAACCGCAGCGCCGACGACGGCCACCCCGATCGCGACGGTCGTCCGCGCGCTCGGCCGTTCATCCAAGAACGTGCCCCCCAAGACGACGATGAACACCGGGCTCAGCGTGACCAGTGCCGACGAACTCGCGACGCTCGTCAACTGCACCGACCCGATCCACGACATAAAGTGCAAACCCAAAAGGATCCCTGCACCGATCACCAAGCTCCACTCGCGGACCGAGAACGCTCGGATCTCATCTCGCGCCCGCACCATCGCGAACGGAGCCAAGACGAGGGTCACCGTAACGGTCCGCCAGAACGCCAGCGTCAGCGCCGGTGCATCTCCGGCATAGCGGATCAGAATCGGAGCAGCCCCGAACGCGAGGAGCCCCAGCCCGATGAGAAACCAGACCGCCGTCGGCGCTCGCACCTAGCGGATCCGATCCATCGACCGGACGCGCTCGATATCCGCGACAACGCGCTGCCGAGCCATCCTCAGCAATACGTACGCGACGATCGGCATCATGGCCACATAGTAATACCCGACGGGCGCCGTTCCAGCCGAGCTGTCGAACGCGATGTAGAGCCCCACCAGGACAACCGCGACCAAGGCCAAGTCAAGCCATTGAGCCGCCGCGATCACGCGTCGCTGCGTCGCTCGGTCCTTGTAGAGCGCCACAGCGACGAGAGCCACCAGCGCCGTGACGCCGGCGAGCACGTAGCCGACTGTCCCCAGCCACGGGACGGAGTCGCCGATCGCCTCGGCCCACGTCTCTCCAACGGCGACGAACAGCGCGAGCAGGAGAGCGCCCAAGGTGAGGTAGAGAGTCTGGAGTCGTTGGAGCATGGGTCGCGTGGACTGCGTCGGCCTCTCGGCCCTCGAGGAGGATTCGTTATGCGGAGTGAGCTTCGACGCGATCGACCAGGGCGTCTGCGAACTCAGTCGTTGTCGCGGTGCCACCCAGGTCGCCCGTCAGAGCCTTCGCGTCCGAGTACACGTCGTGGAGAGCCAATCGCACGGCCTCAGCTGCGCCGTTCTCGCCGAGATAACGGAGCATCATCTCACCGGAGCGAACGACGGCCGTCGGGTTCGCGACCCCCTGCCCCGCGATGTCCGGTGCCGAGCCGTGGACGGCCTCGAAGACCGCGCAGTCCTTCCCGACGTTTGCCGAGCCTGTCACCCCAAGCCCGCCGACGAGCCCCGACATCAGGTCCGACAGGATGTCGCCGAACATGTTGGTCGTCACGACGGCGTCGTACTCACTGGGCCGGATGACGAGTTGCATCGCCATGTTGTCGATGATGCGGTCATCGAACTCGATGCCCGGAAACTCAGGCGCGATCTCCCGACCGATCTTTAGAAACATGCCGCCGGTCTCCTTCAGGATGTTGGCCTTGTGGACCAGCGTCAGCCGCTTCCGGCCGCGCCGCTGGGCGTCCTCGAAGGCGTAGCGGATGATCCGCTCCGAGCCTGCCCGCGTGATCCGGTTGATCGAGTCAGCAATTTGGAGGCGCTCGTCGAAGTGCTCAATGCCGGCGTAGAGGCCCTCCGTATTCTCACGGTACAGCATGAGGTCGACGCCCTCGAACGGCCCCTTCGTGTTCGGGAGCGTCTCACACGGGCGGATGTTCGCGTAGAGGTCGAAAAGCTGACGGATGCGGACGTTGATGCTCCGAAAGCCCGTCCCGACGGGCGTCGTCAGCGGACCCTTAAAAGCCAGGCGCGTCCTCTCGATGGAATCGACGGTCGCTTGGGGCAGCGGGTTGCCCGTGTCGTCGTAGGCGCCGATCCCCGCCTGCTGCTCGTCCCAGTTGAACGAGACCCCGGTCGCCTCGACGACGCGGACGGCGGCCGCGACCACTTCGGGGCCGATGCCGTCGCCAGGAATGAGAGTCGCGTTGTAGGTCATCAGAAGTGGAGGAGAGTGCTCAAAGCTAGACGGCGAGGGCAGCCGCTAGCCGTGGAGTCCGAACGAAACGGCGACCTCGAGGACGAACCCGACCTTGTTGGGTCGGGCCGAAATTTCGACCTCGATGTATCCTCCGTTTAGCGGACGGAGCTCGGCCTCGAGGCCGTCGAGGTTGAACACAGAGGTGAACACATAAAAACCGGGGCGCCCCTCTCGAAGCGCCCCGGTCGTCTTGTGCCGACCAGCGGCGGGCCGC
>NZ_JBARYR010000049.1:0-2589 GCF_049648075.1 Rubrivirga sp.
GTCGAGGATCTCGATGAGTTGCTCCTTTTGTACGTCCGATGTGCACGAGGCGCTCGTCTGCTGGCACGACGGCCAATCGAGGTTGGCGACGGTCGCAATCCACGCCCCTCGGAACTCGTATTTCGGCGAGGACTGTGCGAACGCCGGCAGCGAAAGGGCGACCGCAGCGATCAGAATAGAGAGGCGCATCGTGGGGTGGGTTAGAAAACAAAGAGGGCGCTGAGCGCGAGGCCCAGCGCCCTCCAAGGGCACCGACGACAATGCCGCCGGCCGAAGCCGATTCCGCGTTAGCGGATGACCATCATGCGGCGGCTGGAGATCTCGCCCTCGATGTCGAGGGTGTAGACGTAAACACCAGCAGCGAGCGATCCGGCGTCGAACGACACCGAGTGCGGGCCTGCGGCCATCTGTCCATCGGCCAGCGTCGCGACTTCACGTCCGGTCGCATCGTACACGCGGAGCGTCACGCTCGAGGCTTGCTCGAGGTCGAACGCGATCTGCGTCGTGCCCGCGAACGGGTTTGGACGGTTCTGCTCGAGAGCACCGGCGAACGTGCCGACCTCCTCGTTCGACGTGCCCCCGCCGTCACCACGGGTAAAGCGCTGGACGGCGCCAGCCTGCGAGAACAGGACGACGTATGCCGTATCACCATCGGGCGAGAACGCGAGACCTCGAGGACGGCCATCGACGACGCCGTCGTACTTGAGGCTATCGACGGGCGTCGGGTTGAGGACGGGGTTGCCGTCTCCGTCGAACAAGCTGGCAGGCTCGAAGGCGTACCACGAGGTCAACGAGTAGTTCGTCGCGAGCAACGTGCTGTCCGCCGGGTTGACGTAATCGTTGGCGCCGTTGAGCGGGTTGCCGGCGCTGAACCAGTACCGACCCGTGCTCGGGTTGACAGCTGCCGACTCGACGCGCATGCCTGCGAGTGTGACGCCGATCGAGTCGAACTCGCTGAACTCGTCGGGACGCTGATAGACGATCGTAAACGGATTTTCAAAGGCCGTGTCGAACACCGTGTTGCCATCGGGCGCGACGAAGACGCCGCGGGCGAAGTTGCTCGATGCGTCGGTCACGTTCGCGATGAAGTTGAGGTCCGAGTCGTACTGCTTAATCGGTTGACCAGGGCAGACTGGAGCTGTGTAGATGTTGCCGTTGTCGTCAACGCCAGCCTGCGTCTGAGCGCAGTACTCTTCGCTGATTGTCTTGGCGAGGCCTTGACCGGTCTCGTAATCGAGCTTGAAGATGCTCTGGAAGCTCGAGACGATGATGTTGCCATCCGCGTCAGCGCGAAGACCGCGGTTGCTCCGGCCCTCCCAGGCCAGGTCGCCATCCGCGTTGACGAACGTGAACCCACCGAGGGTGTCACGCGGCGTCGTGCCGTCAGCGTAGTCGATGAAACGAATCGGCGAAATCGAAGCCTCTGTGCCGTCGGCGTTGAAGACAGAGATAACGCGGATCGCTCGGAACTCGTTGTTGAGCGCCGGGACCTCAAGGCTGTCGGTAGCGCCGAAGGTCTGAAGCCAGACCTTGCCGTCAGGGTCAACAGCGACGCCGTGCATCCCGTTGCCGTCGGTCTCGAGCGTGTCGACGGGGAAGACGGTGTCGAAGCTCCACTGCGCGGATGCCGTCAGCGGGAAGGCGGCTGCGAAGAGGAGGAGTAGCAGTTTCCTCATGGAAAAGGTGGGGGAGTGTGATTGGAGAAATCCGCGGCCTCGAGGCCGCAGGTGTTTGGGTTCGTTATGGAACCGTAAAGCAAGGGGTTTGATCCGCCGGGTATCGCTAAGCGCCGTCGCGGCGGGTCTCGACGCGGAATACGTTTGCCCGTTCGGAGCCCGTCGCAGCGGTGACCATGTAGAGCTGGCTTCCCGCGCCGTAGGCGAGGCTCTGGACAGGTCCGTTCAAGACGCCGGGGTACAAGACCTCGACGACACCACCCGAGACGGTTACGACAGGGTCGGTCTCCCGGTCGAGACCCACGTAGAGCGTTCCGTCAGCCGCGACCTCGAGGGCGTTTCCGACAGAGGGAAGCGTAGCGAGAGCGGTCGGGGCGCCGAGCGACCCGTCGCCCTGGAGCGGGATCGAGTACACCTGGGCCGGCGTCTCGCCGCTCACAGCGTACAGCGCCGTCGCGTCTGCCGCCAGCGCGCGGACGGCGTCGGGGAACGGCGTCTCTGAGGTCGAGCCATCTGGCGCGATCCGGAAGATCGCGCTGGCGTTTCCACCCACGAATACGGATCCGTCGGGGCCATCGGCGATCGAAAAGAGAGAGACCGTCGACGGCTGGAAGGCAGCTAGGACGCTCTGCCGGCCACCTTCTGGTAGCTCGAACACGGCGCGGACACGGCGCACGCCCACGAGCCGGTCATCAATGCGGGCGAGGGCTGCCCACGGGAAGCCGGAGTCGAAGTAGGGTGCCCGCGTCCCGTCGGGGGCGATGGCCGTGATGCCGACGGCGCTCCCTTCGTTCTCGAGCGAGAGGTAGAGCGTTCCGTCGTCGTCGGCTGCGATGCCGAACGGCACCTCCGTCCGCGCAAGCTCCCCATACGGAACGATCGCGGCGGTGAGAGGGAAGTCGATAGAGTTGCT
>NZ_JBARYR010000050.1:0-3793 GCF_049648075.1 Rubrivirga sp.
GGTCGTGGGCGCCGAGGCGTTCGCGCGGGCGGCGGACGGGGACCGACGTCGGCGTCTGCTGGGACTGGTCCGAGACGCGGGGCAAGAGTGGAACGACATCGAGAGGTGCGACGTGCGACTAGCTAAACCCTTCGCGCCCATGACAGAAGCTGCTGTTTTCGACTCGAATGCCTACCGCAACTTGGGCAAAGGCCAGAGCATCGAGCAAGCTCGTGAGCGCGGTCACCGCATCGCGGAGCGCGAGGCCGAGGTCGGGCGCCGTTCGATGTGCCACCCGTGGGTCGCGGCCGAGTTGCTCGCGCATCTCGCGGACCCCGACGACCCGGCGCTTCCCCACTGCCACCTTGCCGTTACCGTTCTCGCGCTCCACTGCGGTGGAGACGAGGGTGTCCGATTCCTGCCCCCACCGGAGGTCCAACTGGGCCGGTCGTACTACGGCCGGGAGGACACACGGGCGCGCCCCTGGATGGAACAACTCGGAGCATTCTGCACGCTCGTCGCGCGGACGGACGACCCGGCCGACTTCGACGAGGACGTGCGTCAGGACCTCCGCAACATCGCTGACGGAGTCGAGAAGACGGAGGCGCAGTTCGTCCAGGACATGTTCGACCGAATCGTCAGGGCTGGCGACCCGACGGCGACCACGTGGAAGAAAGTGGAAGACAAAGAGACGCGGCGGGCCGTCTTGAAACTCCTCGACAGCGACGACGCATTGCTGATGTTCGCCGCGAGCGAGATCCGTCGCGTTCAACTCGGGGTAGGGGCGCAGGACACCCCTGAGGGGATCGCCGACAAGGCGAAGGATCTGGCGTCGCGCTTCCCAGTCCCCCTCCGGTTCTACCGGGAGGTGGTCCGCCGGATCGTGATGGGAGGCTCCGACATGACGAAGAAGAATCGGGCCAACATGATCTGGGACAAGGAGATCGCGTTCTACCTCGGTGAGACGCCGGTGACGGGCACCGGCCCGGTCCGGCTGGTGACGAACGACGAGATGATCGTGGACATCGCCACTGAGGCGGGCACAGCGGAGCGTGTCGACCGGATCGACGAGTACCTCGACCGGATCGGACTAGCAGACGAGATCACGATCCTGACGGATGCGTAGCGCTCCGTTTGCCGAGTGGCGCGAGTTTCCCGCTGAGGCGTCAGCAGCCCTCAGGAGGGGTCAGAGGCTTTGTCCGTACGGACGTAGGACGTGAACCGCCCGGACCCGACCTGGCGCAGGAAGCCCTCGTTGACGAGCTCCTGGATGTCGTTGCTCGCCGTGCGGTCCGACACCTCCGCGGCGAACGTGTGGTGGTATTCGGCGCGGGTGATCTCCTCCCCGGGCCGGGTTTGCGAGACGAAGTGCGCGAGGCGTGGGGCGAGCGGCACGGGACGTCGTTCTGGCGAGTCGGTGGTCCAGAGCGTGAGGAGGACGCCCCCGGTTTGGTTCCTCCACTCCGGAGGCGGTAGGCCCGCGCTCGTCATCGCCTGACGGACGCGCCAGAGACCGATCCCGGTGCCCTCGGCGTAGCCCAGGAGGTTGAAGGCCCGCGCCACGTCCGGATTGGTGGGGCGCGAGACGAGGCGGGCGCCGTCGTCGGCGAGGAAGGCCTGGTCCATCCGGCCTGGGTTCCAGACCTCGACCCGGTCGGGGAAGAAACGGAGGCTGACGGACGCGGAGTCGGTGTAGTCCCGGTGGGCGAGCGCGTTGACGAGGACCTCGCGGAGGGCGGGGGCGGGGACCGCCAAGCGGTCGTCTCGCTGGAACCCTTCGGTCAGGCGCAGGATGCGGGGCAGGGTCACGGCGGCGGCCTCGAACAGAGGCTCCGCGAGGACGGCCGCGCCGCCCGAGAGCTCGCGGCGGCTGAGCGGCTTCTCGGCTGTGTCGTCCTCGAAGGAGAGGACCTGGGCGCGCGCCTGGGGCAGGTAGCGGGGGACGGCGTCCGGCTGGGCGAACAGGGCCAGCGCCGCCCGAGTCGGATACCCTTCGGCGGCGAGGCCGAGCGCCTCCAGGAACGACAGGAGGCGGTTGTCCGGAGTGACGGGGACGTCGAGCCGCTCGACGGCGCGGCGGTAGGTCTCCCGGATGAGGGGGGCGCTGAGGGCCTCGTCCGGGTCGAGGTCGAGGGCAGGCTGGCGTTCCCACCGTTCTTCGGCGCGGCCCCGCCGTGCGACGACGCGGGAGATCTCGGCGGGGGTCGCAGGCTTATTGGCGTCGCCGCGCCGGACGTAGATGGCGCCCTCGACGAGGTAGGGCTTCCGGGTGCCGCTGGGCACCTCGACGAGCATCGCCGCTAGGCCGTCTTTCTCGATGGGCGTGATCTGGAGCGGCTCGCGCGGGACGATGGCGTGCTCGACGTGCTGGCGGATCGCCTGGAGCGACGTCTCCGGGGAATGGTCCGAGAACCCGGTGAACGTGCCGGTCGCGTCGTAGCCGATCATGACGAGGCCACCGCTGCCGTTGAGGAATGCGGCGACCGTCCGGGCGGCGGCGTCCGGGTCAGGAGTGGGCAGAAACGCGACGTTCGTGCCCTCGGCAGTTGGGAGGTCAGGGAGAGCGTCGGCGTTCATGGGGTGGCGCGGTAGGCGGCGAGGTCGGCGCGGAGGCGGTCGGGGTCGCCGAAGAGCGCCGGGAGCGACGTGAGGATCTGGGAGGAGCGGTCGTAGCGCTGGCACCAGTTCCCCGTGCGGATGACCCAGGCCCCTCCCCCGCCCTGCTCGGCCTCCTCGAGCATGGCGAGGACGCGGAGGTCCGAGAGGACCGAGGAACGCTCGAATGGGTTGGGCTGGCCGGACGCGAGGGGAAGGTCCCAGACGGGTCGGCCGTTGGCGTCGACGGGAGTCGGAGTGAGCCGGTCCAGCACGGGGCGGAGCGCGGAGCGGGCGACCTCGACACGCCGGTCGACGAAGAAGACCCGGGGCGCGTCCAGCGACGCGGCGTGTCGTTGTTCGAGGTGGGTAATCGAGACATCGGCGTCGCTGAGGCCCGAGGTTCCTTGCTGGGCCGAACCGTAGCGCCCCTGGATAATCCCGACGAGGTAGTCGGCACGGCCGACCGCCTCGACGCACGCCTCCGGCACGGTCTGCCCAGGACGCGGCATGATGGTGCCGAGGTGGCTGCTCAGGACATCGTAGCCGTACCCGTGGAGCACGGCCGCAGCCTGCTCGATGGTGTCCTCGAGACCGACGACGGTCGACGAGAGCATGACGCGGAGAGGGGGCGGGGGCACGGCGGGGAAGATACGCCGTTCTCGCAACCTCTCGAAACCGCTCGCACCTTCTTGCAGCCGCCCGCAATCGCTCGCGGCTCGTGTGAGAGCGGGGGGTGCGAGGCCGATCAAGCGGTGTCGGCATTGGCGTGGCGAGGGTGTCGGGCAGGTTGGTGACGGCGGCACAGCGCGCGCACTGGAACCGCTGGGCGACGGCCTCGACGGTCACGGGGCGGTCGGCCCTGCGGAGCACGGGGCGGAGCGCGAGCGCCTGCACTCTTCTCTCACCCCTTCCTGACATGAGACAGCACGCTGACGGCCTCACTCACCGTCTCTACGGTTGCCTCCACCCGCTCGCTTGCCCTTGCAGGCTCCGTCGGGTCCCGGTCGATGACGATGAGCCTAGTGCGCACGGACGTCCCATACGGTCGGTAGACGGCCCCGCCGACTTCGATGTCGGCCCGGAGCCGGAACGGGTCAGCATCGATGGCCTCAAAGAATGCTCGGTGCGTCGGCTTGCCCCTGCGGACGCCTGCGCTGAGGACGGCCACCAGCCGCCCGCCTGCGTCCAGCCGGCGGAGCGCCTGGAGCACGTGGTC
>NZ_JBARYR010000051.1:0-3076 GCF_049648075.1 Rubrivirga sp.
CCACGACGTCGACCGACCCCGCGTCGTCGGCGGTGGCCTGGACCACGTCGGCGGCGAGCGCGACGGCGTCCTCCAAGCCGGTGTTCATCTTCCAGTTTCCAGCGACGATCATTTGTTTAGGGCGAGGGTGAGCTTGGCCAAGATCTCCTGGGCGTGGTTCGTGGTCTTGGGACGCTTGAACACGTGCAGAACCTGGCCGTCCGGGCCGATCAAGAACGTCGTCCGCTTGACGCCGATGCTTGTGCGCCCGTAGAGCGACTTTTCACCCCAGGCACCATAGGTCTGGAGGATGGTCTTGTCGGGATCGGCCAGGAGCGGAAACGGCAGACTGTATTTTTCCGCAAACCGTTCGTGGCTCGCGGCGTCGTCCGGGGAGACACCTACGACGGCGATACCCGCGGCCTCGAGGTCGGACGTGTTGTCGCGAAGGTTGCAGGCCTGTTTGGTGCAGCCAGGCGTGTCGTCCTTCGGGTAGAAGTACAACGCGATAGGCCGACCCTCAAAGTCCTGCAGGCGAACGGTGTTGCCGTCTTGGTCTACGCCCTCGAAGGACGGAGCGGGATCGCCGACGGAGGGCATCTCAGACATGAGCGGAAGCGGAAAGGTCGACGGCGTCGGCGATCGTGGCGACGCGAGCCATGTGGTCGTGAGCGGTCAGGTCGAGGTGGAGCGGCGTGACGGACACGTAGCCGTCCCGCAGCGCCGCCAGGTCGGTGTCGGGCCGGTCGTCGAGGTCGACGAAGCGACCTCCGAGCCAGTAGTAGGGCCGGCCCACGGGATCGTGACGTTCTTCGAACTGCTCTTCCCAGCGGGCGCTCGCCTGGCGCGTGGCGCGCAGCCCATGGACCTCGTCGTGTCCGCCCTCCGGGACGTTGACGTTGAGCAGCACGTTGTCCGGCAATCCGTCCTCGAGGACGCGTGTCGCGAGACGACGGGCGACGATGCCGGCGACCTCGAAGTCGGGCGGGACCCAGGCGGCGTGGGACATCGCGATCGAGGGTAGGCCCAGAATCGTGCCCTCCGTCGCCGCGCTGACCGTCCCGGAGTACATCACGTTGACGGCCGTGTTCGGCCCGTGGTTGATCCCGGAGACGACCAGGTCGGGGGCGCGCGGGAGCAGCTTTTGGACCGCGATCTTGACGCAGTCGGCCGGCGTGCCCGTCACGGCTCGAGCCCACACGGGACCGGACGCGCCCTCGAAGGGCATGGCGTGGACGCGGATCGGGTCGCGGATCGTGATCCCGTGGCCGACGGCGCTCTGCTCCTCGAACGGCGCCACGACCGCGATCGTCCCCAGCCCATCGAGGGCGGCGACGAGCGCTGCGATCCCGGCGGCGTCGATCCCGTCGTCGTTGGAGACGAGCACCAATGGACGGTTGGTCGGCGCGTCGAGAGGATCGGGTCGGGTCACGTTGCCTGGGGTAGTGGGTGCCAAGATCGCACGTCCTCGAGGGCGTCCGGTTGCCTGATTGAGAAGAGGCGGGCATTCGCCCTCGAGGTCGCCGCCGAGAGCGCGGCGGGTCGCGTCCTCGATGCAACCCGACCTCGAGGGCGACGTCGATAGGACTCTACTCCCGGGCCTTCGCGACGTGCCACGCCGCGTCCATCTCCTCGAGGGTTGCGACCCCAAGATCGACGGTTGCCTCGACGGATCGGAACCGGTCCGAGAACTTGCCGACGGTCCGCCGCAGCGCGTTCTCCGGCACGACGCCCCGCAGCCGCGCGTAGTTGACAACCGCGAACAGAAGGTCGCCGATCTCGTCCTCGAGGGCGTCCGGCGTCTCGGCCTCCAAGACCTCGTCCGATTCCTCTCGGACCTTCTCCCACGCCTGCTCGGCCGTCGGAAAGTCGAACCCGACCGCGGCGGCTTTCTCTTGAACCCGCTCGGCGCGGAGCAGGGCCGGGAGCGCGTCGGGGACGCCATCGAGGGCGGACGGCGGCGTTTCGGTTTTGCCAGCCTCACGCCTCTCGGCCTGCTTGATCGCCTCCCAGTTCCGCAGCACGTCGCCGGTCCCGCCCACGACCTCGTCCCCGAACACGTGCGGATGCCGACGCACCAGCTTGGTCATCTCGGCCCGCATCACGTCGCCGATGTCGAACGTCCCCTCCGTCTCGGCGATGTGAGCGTGGAAGAGGACGTGGAGAAACAGGTCGCCCAGCTCCTTCTGCATCTCGAGCGAGTCGCCGCTGTCGATGGCCTCGACCAACTCGAACGCCTCCTCGATGGTCAGGTGCTTGACGCTGTCGTGCGTCTGCTCGCGGTCCCAGGGGCACTCCCGGCGCAATCGGCGCACGATGGCGACGAAGTCTCGGTAGACCTCGGCGTGCCCCGCATCCCGGTCGGCGTCCTCGAGGCCGAGGTCTTCGATGGCATAGGGAAACTCGGTATGACGCTCGGCTGACACTGCGCTCGGGTATCTTGGTCCTCGCAGGTTACGCCGACGCCTCTGTCGGGGTCTAATCTGCTCGAACGGCCGGACCCTGCGTCCGGCGGATACTTGTACCCGGGAGCACGCCTCCCTCTTTCCCCACGCCCCCATGGCACGCGGAGTCAACAAAGTCATTCTCGTCGGCAACCTCGGATCCGATCCCGAGCTCCGATACACCGGCAGCGGCACGGCCGTCTGCAACTTCTCCCTCGCGACGACGGAGTCCTACAAGGACCGCGACGGCAACCAGGTCGAAAACACCGAGTGGCACCGGGTCGTGGCCTGGGCCAGGCTCGCGGAGATCTGCGGCGAGTACCTCTCGAAAGGCCGCCAGGTCTACATCGAGGGCCAGCTCCAGACCCGCCAGTGGGAGGACAAAGACGGCAACACCAAGTACACCACCGAGATCAAGGCCCGCGAGATGCAGATGCTCGGCGGCCGTGACGGCGGTGGTGGTGGCGGCGACAACAGCGGCGGCGGCAACTACGACCAGTCGCCTCGTCCCCAGCGCCAGGCCTCAAACAACGGCGGCGGCCAGCAGCGCCAGCAGGCCCCGGCCTCGAGCGACGGCGGCAACGACGGCGGCTACTCCTTCGAGCCCGACGACGACCTCCCGTTCTAGCGGGACCCACGTCCTCGACGTAGCG
>NZ_JBARYR010000052.1:0-6161 GCF_049648075.1 Rubrivirga sp.
GTCAGCCCCAGGCCGGCCAGGCAGATCAGGGCGAGGCGTTGGACGGTTTTCTGTTTCATCGGAGACGGGGGCGAGAGAGGCGCGTAGACATGGCCCTACGGACCATCGACCTCGAGGATACAGACCCGTGTACGAAGCCCTCTCCCGAGACTTTTTCGCCCGTCCCACCCTCGAGGTCGCCCGCGACCTGCTGGGGCACCTTCTGGTCCACGAGACCGAAGACGGAACCCTCGCCGGTCGCATCGTCGAGACCGAGGCCTACCTCGACGACGACCCCGCGATGCACGGCTGGAAAGCCACCTTCGATCCCGGCGGGCGCGTAGTCCGAGAGGGGAGGGTCGCCGACCTGTTCGTCGAGCCGGGCACGGCCTACGTCTACAAGATCTACTACACGAACTGGCTGCTCAACGTCGTCACAGAGCCCGAGGGCCAGGCGGGCGCCGTCCTGATCCGTGGCGTCGAGCCCATCGAGGGCGAGGAGCTGATGACGCAGAACCGTCCGCCCTCGATTAAGCGCCGTCGCGATCTTACCAACGGGCCGGGCAAACTGACGCAGGCGCTCGGCATCACGGAGTCGCCCGAGGCGACCAAGAGCCGCTTCCACGGCGCCGACCTCACCTCGCCGCCGCTCTACATCGCCCGCGGCGAGCCCGTCCTCGATGACCGTGTCGCGCGCAGCTCGCGGATTGGCCTGACGCGCGGCATCGACCTCGACTACCGATTCTTCGTCGAGGGCGACCCGTTCGTCTCGCCCGGCGTGCCGAGCGACGTCAGGCGCGACCGGAAGACCAAGAAGCGCTAGGCCCGGCTGAACATCGCGAAGGCCGCAGCCAGGATCCCGACCTCGAGGGCGACGACCACGAGCACCAGCACCACGAACGCGACCGGCGCCCCCCCGATCTGTTGACGCAGCGACAACCCCGAACTGCTGAACAGCGACGCTCCGGGCCTCCCGATGAACCACAGAAACGGCGTCACGACGAGAAGCGCGATGGCCAACAGGACGAGCGCCATCCCGAGCAGGCCGCGCAGCCCGCCGGCGAGAGCCGCGCCGATCAAAAGGAGGACGGGCGCCAAGCGGGCGACCGTCACACGCGGCGGCCTCGGTGCCGGAGCGCGGGGCGCTGGAGACATGGGCCGAGGCGGGTGCGAGAGGCGGTCGGCCTCGGACGCGAGGGCTAGGAATCGGTCGCCCCAGCCTTGATCGATAGCTACGTCTTGGAGCTCGCCCGTGGGCAGGAAGAGCGCCTGGACATCGCTGAGGCGCGATCGTCCGGCCTCGAGGTCGCGCCTAATCCGGGCGATTTCGGCCTCGATGGCAAAGGCGTCCGGTCCGTCCTTGAGGGCCACGAGCGTGCGGCGGAGGAGATCCGCGAGAGGTCGGTCGTAGGGGTGGACGGTCGCGGCATCGAGGGCGCGCTCGAGGTCGGCCGCCGGCACGGTCTCGCCTCGGACGGTCGCCGTCTCGGCCTCGAGGTCGATGGTGGTCGTCAAGCTGCCGACGCCGTTGGGATACTTCTGAAGCGTGAGCGTCACGTGGCCCTCGGTCCAAACGGTTTTCACGACCGACCACACGGTGCCGCGCAGGTCCGCGATCACGCGGTCGCGGTCGAGGTCCCGCACGGCCGGAGGCAGGATCTCGTGCGACATCCGCATCGGGACGGCGTCGGCCTCGACCGTGTAGCGGCCGTCGGGGGAGCGCGAGACGACGTCGGGCATGGCGGGAGTGGCGCCGTCGTCCTCGAGGTCGGACCTTGCGGCGTCGTCCTCGAACGGTATGCGCTCGGTCTTGCTCGTGGCTTTGGGAGGCGCCGTCGGCGCCGTGGCTCGGTACGGGGTCGGGCTGTGGGCGGTCCGTTTCGAGGTCGCGCCCTGGGGGACGTGGATCGTCAACGCGGTCGGGTGCTTGTTGATCGGGATTGCGATTCCCGCCGTGCGCGACGACGGCGCTCGCCTCGCGTTGGTGGTCGGCGTGTTGGGCGCGTTCACGACGTTCTCGACGTACAGCGCGGACACCGTTCTGTTGTGGGAGGCCGGTCACCGCGGACTGGCCGTGGCCAACGCGGCGGGGAGCGTGATCGTCGGCGTGGTGTTCGTCGTCATCGGCTTGGCGGTCGGCCGGTCGCTCTCGGCGTAGCCGCCCTCGAGGCCGCACCCAGGCACCTCGTCCTCGAGGTCGGCGCATAGGCGATAGGTCTTTTTGTCCTCGAGGACGGGTCTCACCAAACGCTCAGGCGCACATCTTGTCCGTTCGCTGCCGAGGTCGGATCTTGCTGTCCCCCCGACCCCGGATTGATGCGTCTCGTCTGTCTCCTTTCTCTCGTCGCGGCGCTCGCCGTCGCGCCCGTTTCGGCCCAGCCCGCCGACGCCGAGTCGATCCCCGGCGCCGAGGCCGCGTTCCAGAACGCGCTCGCCAGCTACCGCGTCGGCGACTACGCCGAGGCCGAGCGCCTCTTCTCGCGAGCCGCCGACGAGTTCGGCTACAACGAGCGCACGACGTCGGCGACGTTGATGGCCGCGAAGTCGGCGTATGCCGAGGGGGACTTCGACCGTGCGATCGCGGCCGCAACGCGGTTGGTGGCTCAGTATCCCGAGAGCCGCTACGTCGACTCAGCTCGCGACGTGCTGGCACTCGCGGCCCAGGGCGGTCCGGGGGGCCGAGGCTTGCCGTTCGACCTAGGCGTCGTGCTGCCGGTCGGAGGGATCGACGGGTACCTCGGGCAAGCGCTGTTCAACGGCGTCCGTATCGCGGTCGACGAGCACAACGAAGGCGCCTCCGGCCGGCCGGTCCGCATGGTGTTCCGCGACTCCGGTGGCAACGGGGAGGGAGCCCGCTTGGCCGTCGAGGGCGTCGTCCTCGAGGGCGCGGACGGCATCATCGGGCCGCTGTTCAGCGACGAGGCCGAGACCGCCGGCGCGGCGGCCGAGGCCGCTAGCGTAGTTTTGTTGGCTCCTCTCGCGACCGACGAGGGCGTGAGTATGGGTCGGCGCTACGTCTTCCAGGCCAACCCGACGTTCCCGGCTCGAGGACGAGCGATGGCGCGCTACGCCGTCGGGCGCTTGGGCCTCGATCGGTTGGGTGTCGCGTCCGTCGGCGGCACGCTCGGTGCCGACATGGCCGGCGCGTTCGGGACGGAGGCCCGCCGCCTGGGCGCTCGCGTCGCGTTCGAGGAGACCTTGGCGAACGCCGAGGCGTGGGAGGACCTCGACCGCGAGGTCGGCGCCAGCGCTCTCCAGGGCGTCGACGCCGTCTACCTGCCCGTCACTGGCCGCGACGCACCCCGCTACGCCGCCGACGCGCTCCGATCGCTCGACGCCCTCAACCGCGCGCCGCGCCCGTTGGGCAACACGGAGTGGGAGGGCCTGTCCACCTCGACCGCGAGGGCGACCCGCTTGGGCGCCGTGTTCACCCAGGACTTTTTCGTCGCCCCAGGCGCCGCCGACGCATTCGGCCGGACGTACCGCGCGCTCGCCGGGATCGGTCAGGACCGCCTCTCGCTGATCGGCTACGACATCGCTCGATTCCTCCTGCTGCAGATCGAGGAGCAGGAAGGCGACCTGGCCGAGGCCGTCCGCCAGGCCAGCCAGTACGACGGGGTCGGACACCGCTTCGAGTTCAACGGGGGTCAGGTCAACGAGGCCCTGTTCGTGCTCGGCTTCCGAGATGGCCAAGCGGTGCTCTTGGAGTGACCCCGAGGACGTGGCCTGATCGCACAGTGACTGCGCAAACTCTGGCATGAGCGACATCGTGTCGCCCTCGAGGGGCTCTGGCGAGATAAGTGCGGGCGTGGTTGTGACCGTGCAGAGGGGTCATCTGCTATGATCGACCTCGAGGTCGAAACCGTTCTCGAGGCGATCCTGCCTTGAGGTCGAACACGTCCTCGAGGACGTCCACACCTCGCCGCCTCTTCTCGCATTCCGCCTCCGCCCTCGAGGCCGCGACCGCGAACTTGAGCGGCAATAAGCGGCCAGCGATCCCGTTCGCCGCCGCGTCGCTGCTTGTCCCCGCCGTCCCGCTCATGTCGCTCCGAATCGGTCTCCTCGTTCTCGTCCTCGTCGCCGCCGGGTGCGGCGGAGGACCCCGGACGTTCAGCTCCGCACAGGAGGCCTACGACCAGGGAATCGCGGCCTACGATCGAGGCCGGCACGACTTGGCCGTCGAGTACCTCCGCGCCTCGCTCGACTTCGGACGGACCAGCGAGCTCGCCGACGACGCCCAGCTCGCGCTCGCGCGGGCCTACGCCGCCGACCGCCAGTATCTGCTGGCCGGCAACGAGTTCACGCGCTTCGTCGAGTTCTACCGGACCGACCCCCGCATTGAGCAGGCCGCCTTCGAGCGCATTCAGGCCTACGCCGAGCTGAGCCCGCGCTACGAGCTCGACCAGACGGACACGCGCCAGGCGCTCAACTACATCCGCATCTTCCTCCAGCAGTACCCCGACGGCCCGAACGCGGTCGCCGCCGCGGAGCTGGCCGCCGAGCTGCGAGAAAAGCTGGCCCGCAAGGCCTTCGAGGGCGGACGGCTCTACGAGCGCCGCGAGATCTACCAGGCGGCCGTCATCGCCTATCGCGACGTGCTCGAGAACTTCCCCGCCAGCATCTACGCGGACGACGCCTTGCTCGGCGCGCTCCGCTCGCAAATCTCCTACGCCCAGGGCAGCGTCCAGGCCCGGCAGCAAGAGCGCTACCGCGCCGCCCTCGACCTCTACGACGAATTGACGACGCTCTTCCCGCAGAGCGATACCCTCGAGGAAGCGGCCGACCTGTACGAGGTCGCGTTCCAGGGATGGCGTGCGAGCGGGGGAGATGACGCGGCCTCGAACTAGGCACTCGCCCGTGACCTCGCGTGCGCGGATGGCGGCACGAGCGATATCCTCGCTCACATGACCGCCTTCGACCCCGCCTCTGTCTCTCGCGCCCAGGACGGAGATACCGACGCCCGTGACGGGCTGCTCGCGGCCATCACGCCGATCCTGCAGGCGTTCTTTCGGAGCCGGATCGGCGGGTCGCCCCAGGCCGACGACTTGGTGCAGAACGCGCTGATCCGGGTCCACCGCGGCCTCGATGCACTGCAGAATCCGGCCCGGTTTAAGGCGTTCGCGATGAAGGCGGCCGTGTTCGAGCTCCAGGACTTCTATCGAGGTCGGTACAGCACGCGCGAGGCCCTCTTCGATCCCGATCTGCCGACGCCGGGCTCCGTCGACCCCGAGGACGTCGCGCTCCGGGTCGACCTCGAGGACGCCTTGGCCACCTTGTCCGAGCACGCGCGCACGATTATCGAGATGCGCGAGCTCGGCTACCCGTACTCCGACATCGCCACGACGCTCGACACCACCGAGGCCGCCGTCAAGATGCAGGTCAAGCGCGCCTTCGCCAAGCTTCGCGAGGTGTTGACGAGCGCCGTTGTTGCCTTTGCGCTGTTCGGCGCGGCTCTGTAGCGACCCACCCCCGCCACACGTGGACACCCTCGCCCTTTACGACTCCCTCGACGCCGACGAGCGCGCCGCCCTCGACGCGGCCATGGCCGACAAGCCCGAGCTCGCGACCGCACTCCAGCGGTGGCGTCAGCTCCGGGCCGGCGTCCGCGCGGACCTGGCCCAGTCGGTGCCCGACCGCACGTTGCTGGTCCTGTACGCCTTGTCCGACGCCGACGACGTGCTCACGCCCGACGAGCGCGAGACCCTCGAGGCCGCCCGTCCCGACCTCGAGGCCGCGCTCGAGAAGCACCCAGGTCTGACCGCCGTCGTAAAGCGGATCCGTGACGACCGCGACGCCTTCGACGCCGCGTGGAACTCCATCGATGGTGAGTCGGACGCCGCCCCTGACGATGTCCGTCCTCTCGACGCGGCATGGGAGAACGCTGGAGCGCGCCGGATCCGCTCTGTCGGCGCCGGTCGGGCCGAGGACCGCGCCGCTGCGCCTCGTGTCCGAACGAGCAGCGGGCAGCCGATGCGGTGGGCCTTCCGCGTCGCCGCCCTGGTCGCCGTCGTGGGGTTCGGGACGCTCGTGACGTGGCTCGGCATCCGAGATGCCGGACTCGAAACGCTGTCCGGCGCCCAGACCGTCGCCTTCGCCGATGGCACGACCGCCGTCCTCGATGGCCGCGCCGTCCTCGAGGTCGGGGAGGACCGAGGGCGCGAGGCCCGCTTGGTCGCCGGCCG
>NZ_JBARYR010000053.1:0-13184 GCF_049648075.1 Rubrivirga sp.
CGGTCGGGACCGGCCGGCCGGCGCAGTCCTCGAGGTCGGGGGGACAGGGGGAGTCGGGCTCGCGGAGAGTCGGGAGCAGCGCCCACACCATCGCCGCCGCGACGAGCGCACCGGCGCCTCCGATCACCGCGTTGGCTCCGAACCCGATTCCGGCGTAGAGCACGCCTGCCAACGCGGCCCCGACCGCGAACCCTGCGTTGCCGGTCGCCGCCGTCATGCTCATGAACGAACCGCGCCGCTCGGCCGGCACCATCTCCGTCAGCAGCGCTTGCAGCGGGCTCACGCGAGAGGCCGCAAGCGCCATGATTCCGAAGAAGACGAGGTAGACCGAGACCGGTGCGGCGCGCGCCAAGGGCGTCGCCATCATCAGAACGCCTACTCCAGCCGACGCCGCCACAATCACCGGCTTCCTCCCGATCCGGTCCGACAGCCGCCCAGCTCGCGGACCCGACAGCACGTTCGCGATCCCGCCCAGGATGTACACCGCCGACACCTCGCGAGCGCCGAACCCGAGCGCGACTTCGAGCCACGTCGGGAAGTAGACGACGAACAGGCCGACGCCGGCGAACATCAGCAGGTACACGCCCGCCGCCGAACCGGTCTCGCGGTTCGTCGCGAGCGACGCGTAGCCCCGAAGTGCGCCCCGAAGGGTCAGCGGCGTCCTCGAGGTCGCGCCCGCCGGCTGCGGGAGGAACGGGACGGCCAACACGAACGCCGCCACCATCGCCAGGCCGAATCCGACGAACGGCGCCCGGAACCCGAACGCACCCGCCATCGCGATGCCCAGCGGGATCCCAATGATCTGGCCGACGGCGAACCCGCTCATCACCCAGCCATTGGCCCAGCCGCGCCGGTCGGCCGGGAAGGTGTCGCCGACGTAGGCCACGGAGGCGCCTGACAAGACGCCGCCCGCCGCGCCGGCCAGCACACGCAATCCCAGGAGGGTCTCGAACGAGTCCGCAAGCCCGTGCAGCAACAGCGCCCCCGCCATCGAGGCCGTCCCGATCAGGATCACGCGTCGGCGCCCAAACCGGTCAGACACCGGCCCGACGACGAGCGTGAAGACGGCCAGCGTCACCGAGTAGACCGTGATGAGCAACCCCAACGGCCCCGGCCCGACACCAAGCTGCTCGCCGATCCGCGGCAGGATCGGGGCGATCACGATGATCTGGCCCGCCGCGGCGAAGACCAGCAGCCACAGCGTGAACAGGATGAGGGACGGGCGCCGCGGCATGGGCCAAGCTACCCGGCCTCCAGGTCGGCACCCTGCCCGTCATCTCTGCAGGCGCCGGCATTAAGGGCGCCAAAAGAAAGAGGTCGCCCCACCATCGGCGGAGCGACCTCGAGGCCGGCGGAGTGAGAAGGGTTACTTCTTCTCCGGCGTCAGCATGGTGGTCATGCGGCGGCCCTCCATCGTAGGCGGCTGGTCCACCTTGGCGATGTCAGCCAAGTCTTCGGTGAACCGCTCCAGGATGTCGAGGCCCTGGTCCTTGTAGATGATGTCGCGGCCTCGGAACTGGACCCACGCCTTGACCTTGTTCCCCTTCCCCAAGAACTCCCGCGCGTGCTTGAGCTTGAAGTCGTAGTCGTGGTCGTCGGTGCGGGGGCGGAAGCGGACTTCCTTGAGCTCGCCCTGGCCGGCCTGCTTCTTGCGTTGCTCCTTGGCCTTCTTCTGCTGCTCGTAGCGGAACTTCCCGTAGTCCATGATCTTGGCCACGGGCGGGTCCGAACTGGCCGAGATCTCGACCAGGTCCATGCCCATGTTCCGGGCGAGGTCGAGCGCCTGGGTCGTCGGCATGACGCCCTTTTGTCCCTCGCCGTCCATGACGACGCGGACCTGGGGCGCGCGGATGTGCTCGTTGATGTTTGCGTCGGGCTCGCGGCGCTTCGGCTCGGGCCTACGGGATCTACGTCGGGCTATGGGAAACCTCTCTGCTGTGGGTGGAAACTTCGGCGGTCGGTCGTCGCCGGTGTGTATCGGTACGAACGAACCCGACCTCAAGTTCGGTACGCGAGCGCGAAATCCGTGTTGTGTTACGAACTAGCTTCCGCTCATCCCCGCGCACCCATGGACTTTACCGACGTCGACCTCCGCATCGGGACCGTGACCGCCGCCGTCCTCGAGGGCGGTGCGTTGCGCCTGTCCGTCGACGTCGGGGCCGGCGTCCTCGAGGCCGTGTCCCACATCACGGAGAACTACGGGCCGAGCGACCTCGAGGGCACGCAGGTCGTGGTGGTGACGCGCGGCGCGCAGGCCGTGGTGCTGGCGGCCGTGAGCCCGAGCCAGGGCGCCGTCGTGCTACGACCGGACCGGGCGGTCGCGGACGGAACGCAAGTGGTGTGATGGAGGGATGCGGGGCGGAGGGGTAGAGGGGTGAGGCCCGGATCCCCCAGAACAATCCCCATTTTCCTCATTCCTCCGTCCCCTATCCCTCCAGCGTCCTCGAGGACGGAAGGCGGCAGGCACGGTCGACCAACCGGAGCGCCTCGGAGCCGGCCACTTTGTCGTCGCGGCTCAAGTTGAACACGCCCGCCTCGTGGTTGAAGACGGGCATGATGGCGACCTCGACGGGGACGTTCTCGGCCTCGAGGGCGCGCGTGAGGGCGTTCGCTTGGGTCTGGAACAGCTCTTCCTCGCCGTCGCCGTACACGATCGAGAACGGCGGAGCGCTCGGCGTCGCATAGCTCGCGGGCGAGGCCTCGATCTGCCAGCCGTACGGCTCGGCCGGCGGGCCATCGATCGGCGTCCTCGAGGGCGAGAAGCGGCGGGCGTAGTAGTCGAACTCGGTCCCGGTCTCCCAGGTCGCGTCATCGGCCAGGTCGAGGGCCGCGCCGCTGACGATGGCGGCGCCACAGACGGGCTCGGCGCCCGCGTCCTCGAGGACGGACGCGTCCAAGGCGACGAACGCTGCGAGGTAGCCGCCGGCCGAGTGGCC
Source organism: Rubrivirga sp. (assembly GCF_049648075.1). Taxonomy (GTDB): domain Bacteria; phylum Bacteroidota; class Rhodothermia; order Rhodothermales; family Rubricoccaceae; genus Rubrivirga. The sequence continues at coordinate 2,937 of NZ_JBARYR010000053.1, forward strand.
CATGACGGCGACGGACGACGGATCTCCGCCACGGCGCCCGACCTCGTCTTGCACGAACGCGACGGCTGCGGCCACGTCCTCGACCTGCTCTCGCCACGTCGCGTCCGGCATCAGCCGGTAGCTGACCACGGCCGATCCAATTCCGTGCGCCGCGAAAAACCGCCCGACGTTGCCGTAGATGTCCTCGCCGCCGAACGTCTGTGCGCGGTCGCCCTCGGTCCAGCCACCGCCGTGGACGAACACGACCGTTGGCCACGGCCTCGAGGCCGTGGCCACGGGCAGGAACAGGTCGAGTCGGTGCTTGTCGCCGCCGCCGTCGGTGTAGGCGAGGTCCCGCTCGATGAGCGCGTCCTCGAGGGCGACCTCGTCGTAGAGAACGTCGGTCAGGAGCGCTTTGGCCGGGCCGCAGCCAGAGAACGCGAGAGCGGAGGCGATGAAGGCGAGTCGGAGCATGACGCTCCAACGGTGCACCTCTCGCACGGGTGCCGACCTCGAGGCCGAGCCTCTCACTTTGCGTGAGGCGAGGCGAGGAGCCCTGTAGGACAAACTCCTATTCCGGTAGGAGGACGGATCACGTCTGGTAGGCCCGGTGTGGCACCCGTCACACAACCGCCCCTCACATAGCCTTGCTACATCTCCGCTCCGGCATTTTAGCCGCTCTCCTCGCCGTCGTTGGCGTGGGTTCCGCCCACGCCCAGACCTACACCGCCTCGCTAAGCGGCAGCAACGAGGTCCCCACGCCCAACGTCTCGCTCGCGACGGGGACCGTGACCGCCGTCCTCGACGGCACGACGCTGACCGTCACGGGCGGCTTCGACGGGTTCGAAACGCCCTTTGCTGCCTCCCACCTCCACACCGGGTACGCCGGGCAAGCCGGCCCGGTCGCCATCGGGCTCAACCCGACGCTCGACGGCGACAGCCGTGGCGGCGCCTTCGAGGCCGGCAGCAACACGTTCACGCTCACGGCCGACCAAGCCGAGGCGCTCGGTCGCCGCGAGGTCTACGTCAACGTCCACTCTGAAGCGTTCCCCGCTGGCGAGGTCCGCGCGCAGCTCGTGCCGGCCGACGCCGTGGCCTACCGGGCCACGCTCTCCGGCGGCGGCGAGGTGCCCGTCGTGACGTCGACCGCGACCGGCGCCGTCGTCGCCGACCTCGAGGGCACGACGCTGACCGTCTCCGGCGCGTTCTCCGGCCTGGAAAGCGACTACGCCTCCGACATCGGCTCCCACATCCACATCGGCTACGCCGGCCGCAACGGGGGCGTGACGATTCCGCTCGTCCCGACGCTCGACGACGACAACCGAGGCGCCACGTTCTTGCCTGGCGACAACACGTACACGTTGACTGACGAGCAGGCTACGGCCCTCGGGGAGCGCCGTCTCTACGTCAACGTCCACTCGGTGGACAACGCCGCAGGTGAGATCCGGGGTCAACTCGTCAGTGCCGGATCCACGACGTTCCGCGCGGTCCTCTCGGGCAGCGCTGAGGTCCCGGCCAACGCCTCGTTCGCAGGCGGTGCGGCCGTCGTCGAACTCGAGGACGGTGCGATCACCGTCTCGGGCAGCTTCGCCGGTCTCGACGACTTCAACGAGTCGGTCGGTGCGCACCTCCACATCGGGTACGCGGGGCAGAACGGGCCAGTCTCGGTCCCGCTCGCCGTCACGCTCGACAATGGGAGCAATGACGACGGTGTGTTCGTCGCCGCCGACAACCAGGTGGAAGTTTCCGACGACGTCGCTCAGTCGATGGCCGACCGGGCCGTCTACGTCAACGTCCACTCCGAGGCGTTCCCCGCTGGCGAGGTCCGTGGACAAGTCCTCAGTGCGGCAGCGGTCCCGTTCACCGTCGCGCTTAGCGGTTCGAACGAAGTGCCTGCCAACGGCAGCACCGCGACGGGCGGATTCGCCCTCGAGATGGTCGGCGATCAGTTGACGGCCACCGGCTCGTTCTCCGGTCTCGAGAGCGACTACGCCTCGAGCATCGGCTCGCACCTCCACATCGGCTACGCCGGCCGCAACGGGGCCGTGACGTTCGCGCTCACCCCGATGATCGGCATGGACAACCGGTCTGCGACCTACGACCCCAGCGCCAACACGACGACCCTCGAGGCCGAGCCGCTCGCGGCCCTTCAGGGCCGGCGGATCTACGCCAACGTCCACTCGCTCGGACTGCCAGCTGGCGAAGTGCGAGGCCAGGCCGCCCCGGCGTCCTCGACGCAACTCCGCGCCAACGCATCCGGCCGTGCGGAAGTCCCGTCCAACGCGTCGCAGGCGCTCGGCGGCGCGCTCGTCGAGGTCTCTGGCGACCGCTTGATCGTGAGCGGCGGGTTCTCCGGTTTGGAGAGCGGCTTCCGTGAGGAGTCGGCCGGCGGTGCACACTTGCACGAGGCGTTCGCCGGGTCCAACGGCGGGATCGAGTTCTCGCTCACGACCGCCCTCGACGCCGACGAACTCGGCGGCACGTTCGACCCCGCCGTCAACCGGTTCGACCTCGAGGACGGAGACGCGGGCACGTTCGTCGACGGCGGCTACTACCTCAACGTCCACAGCGACGACCAGCCGGCCGGCGAGATCCGGGGTCAGGTGTTCCCGGTCGCGGTCCGGCCTCTCGAGGCCTGGCTCGCGGGCTTCAACGAGGTGCCGGATGTCGAAACCGCCGCGCGCGGCGGTGCGATCGTGGCTCTCGACGGCCTGTCGCTCCGGGTCACCGGCGAGTTCCGCGACCTCGAGTCCGACTTCAACACGGACGTCGGGGCGCACCTCCATCTCGCGAATGTGGGAGAGAACGGGCCGGTGATTTTCCCACTGGCGGTCACGCTCGGTGACAACGCGCGGTCGGGTTCGTTCGAGGACGTGGTCGAGCTCACCGAGGACCAGCGGGACGCGTTCTTGGACGGCGGCTACTACGTCAACGTCCACTCCGTGGACGACGCGAGTGGCGAGGTCCGCGGGCAGGTGCTCGCGAGCGCCAACGTCGCCCCCAACACGCCCGTGATCACGGCGCCCGCCCCGGGCGCGACGGTCAGTCTCGACGGCAGCGGCGCCGCGGAGGTCTCGATCGCGTGGGACGGAGGCGACCGCAACGGCAACCGGCTGGCGTACCGCTGGCAGGTCGCCCTCGATGAGTCGTTCGACACCGTCGTCCTCGACGCGGACGCCGGCGACACGCCGGGATTCACGACGGCCATCGGAGCGCTGAACACGCTTCTGGGCGCGGCCGGCGTCGGCATCGGGGAGTCCGTGACGGTGTACCACCGAGCGGTCGCAGCCGACGGCAGCTTCGACGCCGTTGGCGAGGTGGCCGCGGTCACTCTCGTACGTGGGATCGCGACGCCGCTCGAGGACGGTGCCTCTGCGTCAGTCCTCGAGGTCGTTCCGTCGCCGAACCCGTCGACCAACGGGAGCGTCCGTCTTCGCGTCTCGCTCGGCGCCGCGTCTGACGTGAGCGTCGAGGTGTTCGACGTGCTCGGCCGCCGTCTCCTCTCGGACGTGATCTCCTTGCCATCTGGACCGGATCAGTCGGTCGCCCTCGAGGGCGAGTCGCTCGGCGCGGGGGCCTACCTGGTCCGCGTTCAGGCCGACGGCGAAGCCGCAACGGCTCGGTTTACGGTCCTCCGCTAGCTCGCTCTGCAGGCTTGGCAACCGGCCCGGTCTCGAGAGAGGCCGGGCCGGTTGCATGTCGCCCTCGAGGTCGGCGTCGGCATTCGGCTGACGCGCGGCGATCGGGACGCGACGGACCGGGACGCCCGCTATCGCACGACGGTAAGCGGCGCGCTCAAGGACGAGCCCCCGCCCTCGACGCGGACCACGTAGACGCCTGGCACCAATCCAGCCAGGTCGACCTCGAGGCCGTTCGTGCCGATTGCCAGCGAGTGGTCGCCCTCGAGGACGGTGCGGCCGAGAGCATCCACGACGGTGATGCGAACGCGGTCCGCCCTCGAGGTCGCGAACCGGACGGTGGCCCACGAGGACGCGGGGTTGGGGAAGACGGCGAGCGGCGCGGCCTCGAGGGCGGACCCTGTCGACACCGATGTCCGGGCGACCGGCTCCAGCGTCTCCGGGTCGAGGGCAATGACGTAGCCATCGAACGACCCCGCGCTCGGCGCCGACAGCGACGCCTCCGTCATCCCGCCGACGTAGAACACGCCGTTCTCCAGATGTCCAAATCCGCGGTCTTCGCCCGCGGTCCCGAGTTGCACCGACGCGACGGCCTCGAGGTCGGGCGTGAACGAGCGCGCGAACGCGTCGCCGGTGCGCGGGTCGGGGTTGGCGGTGGCCAGGTCGCCGTAGGTGTAGCCCGTCGCGTAGAGCGTCCCGTCGGGGCCGAGGTCGAGCGTGCGGAACAGGTCCGAGCCCTCCGACCCGACCTGGACGATCCGCTCGGCCTCGAGGTCGTTGTCGAACACGCCGATCCACGCGTCCCCGTCGCCTCCGGCGGCGCCCTCGAGGACGCCCGTCGTGTAGCCGACGGCGTAGATTCGTCCGTCCGAGCCGATGGCGTTGTCGAGGACCCAATCGGCTTCGGTGCCCGGTGCGTTGATCGAGGTCGCGGCCACCCTCCGGGGCTGGTCGGTGTCGATCCCTTCGTACAAGCTCAGGAAGCCCGCTGCGCCGCCGGCGCTCATGTACCACCCGCCGGCCAGCAGCTGCGCCGGCCGCTCGTCGCGCGCGGGCACGACCGAGAGGCCGCCCCAGGCCTCGGACACGAACACCGGGCCGTGCGCATCCGGCGCCTCGGTCACGCGCCACACGACCTCCAAGGTCTCGGCTGAGTGCTTCGCGACGAGGTAGTCCGGGTCCGTTCCCGTCGCGCCCTCCGGCGATCCGGCGCCGCTGAGGTAGAGGTTGCCGTCGCCGTCCAGCTCCACGTTGCCGTAGCCGTCGAGTCCGGCCTGGCCGTACTGGTCCGTCGCCACGATGGTCCCGTCCTCGAGGTCGATCTTCAGGATGATCGCGTCCCAGCGACCGGCGTTCTGGAAGCCGGGCAGCGCACCGAGGGTCCGGCCGACAGCGTAGAGGTACCGGTCGTCGGCCTCGGCGTCGAAGAGCAGTGTCCCGTTGGTGACGGGGAGCTCGACGGTCCAGCCCCGGCTTCCGTCGGGGAGCGCTTGGGCCACATAGATCGTGTTCTCGGCCTCGAGGCCGCCGCCGACGCTCCCGTCCGAGGCGCCGAACAGGTAGACGCGGCCCTCGCCGTCGGCCGCGACACCGCCGACGATCTCGCGCCCCCTCGTCCCGATCTGGGTTCCGACCTCGAGGGCGGGCGTCGGCGCGAACGGCTCGGCGTAGCGGATGGTCACGCCGTCCTCGAGGTCGAGGCGCCGCGAGTCGTTGCACAGGACTTGATCGTTGCGCGGCGGGTTGCCGCTGATGGTGCTCCCCAGGTCGTCGCAGGGAAAGACGAACGCGACCAGGTCCGGCTGGCCGCTCGCGGTGTGGAACAGGTAGTGGCCCTCGGTCGATACGCCGTCGGCCCGCGTGTAGTACGGGAGCCGGTACTCGCCGGGCTCGCCGCGGAGTTGGAGCATCGGGGCGCCGTAGTCGACGTTCTGGACCACCGCGTAATCGTCGTCGACGCCGTCCGGCCCACGGGAGAAGAAGGGGACCGCGATCTCGGCCGTGCCCAGGATGATCCGGTCGCCGCGCGGACCGCTATACCCGGCCTCGAGGTCGAGGTTGTTCACGCCTCGGACCAGCTTGACCGTCCCCTCTCCCGGAAACACGTCGCTCGGGTCGACGGGCAGGAACGTGTCGAACCCGTTCGTCTCGCCCTCCATATAGTCGGAGTCGAAGGCGGTGTACTCGAGGTCGTTGTAGGGCGTCCCGGACCCGAACGTGAAGTCGCCCGGCGCGACGAATCCGCCCTGGAGCAGGTCGAGCGACTCGCGCGGCATCGGGGGGAACGCGCGAGCGGCCTCGAGGAGGTCGGCGTCCGTCTGTGCCGCGACGGGCAGGGCGAAGGCGAGGAGCAGGGCGAGGCGCATCGAGGTCGGAAGAGTCGGGCCTTCAAAGTGACCGGGGGCTCCAGCCGATGTGTGTCGAGAGTGTCCGCACTCTGCGCCGATTCGTCCTCGAGGCCACGCCGACCGTCCTCGAGGTCGGCTCGTGGGCGACATACATTGGCGGTCCGCCACTCCAGTACCGATGCCCGAGACCCCAGCCGCCGAGCCCGGCCGCGTCGACGAGATGACCGTCGAGCCGGCCTCGTTCGAGGCGTTCACGGCGTTGCCCGAGGGCACGCCTGCCCAGTACATCGACGGTCAGATCTATACGTCTCCTGCTCCCCGCCCCCGACACCAGGACGCCGTCCAGAACGTGTACCGCGCGCTCTTCGCCTACGCCATCGAGCACGGCGGGTACGCCGGTGTCGCTCCCTACGACGTGCTCCTCGAGGCCGAGCGGTCCGTCCAGCCCGACGCGTTCTACCTCTCGGCCGACCGCCGCGACCGGATCAGCGAACGTGGCATCGAGGGCGCCCCGACGCTCGTGATCGAGGTCCTCTCGCCGTCCACGGCCTACCTCGATCTGTCGGTCAAGCGACGCGCCTACGAGGAGTCTGACCTCGAGGAGTTATGGGTCGTCGACCCCGGCGAGGCGCAGTCCGTGATGGTGCTCACGCGCGAGCAACCCGGAAAGACCGGGCTCTCCCGAACGGCCTACGTCTACGACGCCGGTCCAGTGGCGTCGTCCGTCCTCGACGGCTTCGAGGTCGAGGCGGCGGACGTGTTCGCGCGGCCGTAGCGGCCTCGAGGACGAGGTGACGGGCGTCGGGATCGGCCGCATCGAGGGCGGGCGGCTGACGTGGGCGCGGTGCTACGGAGAGCAGGCTCTCGGCGTGCCGGTGACCGTCTAAACGAGCTTCAACACGGCCCGGCGCCCCGTAGCTAGGTGCTCGCCTCGCCGCCTATGCGATCGTGCCGCCTCCGCGCAAAGCCCGCTCCCCTACGACGGCTCCTGGACCGACTCGGCCACCGGCCAGGTGGCGGTCACGTTGCCCAGGGCGAGACCACCCGTTCGTCATCGTCGCATCCCAGATCTTGGGGGCCGTTGGTCACGACTCGTGGTCGGAGACGTACGCCAACCCGGAGGTCTACGAGTGGCTGCTGAGCCACGCCCTCGAGGACGAGTAGACGCCCGCGTGGCTAGGTCGCGCCAGAAGCCGGTGGTGCCTCCCGGTCGTAGGTGACGGCTCCGAGGAGCGCGGTCACCAGCAGAAGGGGGAGGTACAGGAACACGGCGTAGTACGCGAAGAGGGCGTAGTACGCGAAGAGGGCGGAAACGGCTTCTCTGGGAGTGCCGGAGTACGGGTTTCCCTCCGCCGCGTGAGCAAGCCAGACCGCCGCGACGAATCCGAGGAAGAGGGCCAGCGGAAACGCGACGCATCCGACCGCAACCCACCCCGGCCTCCGAATGGCCGCCGCGCGCCAGATCAGGAGGGCAGAGACCGAGCCTGCGCCCGTGCAGAAAGCGACATAGAAAACCGTGTATCCGACGGATGCTCTGGAATCTCCCCACAGCAGAGCCGTGGACAGAACCGACCAGAGCGCCGTGAGCAGCAGAAAGCCAGGGTTCCGAAACGGAGATGGCCGAAGCCCACGGCGCGTCATCGTCTGACCTCGAGGTCAGGCCGCGCGTCGTTGGGCAGGCTTTGCTGCGCGCTTGGGGCGAGCGGTGGGCCGCTCGGTCGTGGGCGTTGGGTCCGGCTTCGACGGTTTCCAGGTGCGGAACGTCGGGTCGGCCGGGACCGGCCACGGGGCCGGGGTAACGGAAGGATGAGCGTGAGCCATCGTGGAGGGGGCGTGTGAGCTCTTGGGACATCGGCCCGTCTCAATGGGAGATCAAACGACCCCCGAGGTCGTCGCGGCGCCGTTCCCGCGCAGAGCCTGCGAAAGGCTTGTCCACATGGAGCCCACACACGTGGACAGCCCGGTTTCGTCCTCGAGGTCGCGCGTTTGACTCTCCATTCAGGCGTCATCGGTCGCGCCGTCCTCCTGGCGGTTCTCGAGGCGGGAGTCTGTGACGAGGTGGGGGACGGTCTCGAGGTCCCACGGCCACACCAGACCCTGGGCGTTGCCGGCCACGCGCTCGGCGCCCCACAGGTGCTCGACGAGCCAGAAGGCCGGCTCATAGCTCATCCCGCCGCCGACCGACGTGATGTACTTGCCGTCGACCACCAGCCGCACGTCGTCGCGGACGTCGATGGCGGGGAAGCGTTGGGCGAAGGCGGCGCGGTCGGCGGGGAACGTGGTCGCGACGCGGCCATCGAGGGCGCCAGTCTCGCCGAGCGGAAACGCCCCGTCGCAGACGGTCAGCACCCACCCGGCGTCGCGGACGGCTCGGCGAACGTAGCCCATGTAGACGTCGTCCTCGAGGTCGCGTCCCAGGCTGCCGTCGGTGCTGGGGATGACCAGGATGTCGGCGCGCGGTGCCGTCGCGTAGCTGTAGTGTGCGTCGACGGTAAGGCCCTCGAACGTGACGACCGGTTCTCCGTCGGGCGACACGACGAACGGCTCGATGTAGTCGAGGGAGTCCCGGAAGAGCGTGTGATGGAGCACGTCGTACGGTGCCATTAGCTCGCTGTTGAACACGCCGTCGGTGACCACGAACGTGGCGCGGCGGACCGTCCCGCCCGCGCGCTCGACGGCAGCGATCCGGGCCTCGAGGGCGTCGGTGAGCGCGGTCGAGCCGTCTGTCTTTGGGGATGGATCGGCGCAACCGGCGAGCACGAGCGCGGCGAGGACGAGGCGGATCATAGCGGTCGGCGTTGAGGGCGGGGGAGTCGTGGAGCATACCGTAGGGCCGGCCTCACCGGGTCAGATCTAGGGCTGGCGTTGGGCGACCGTCCTCGAGGTCGATCCCGTGCTTGCGCGTCAGGCCCTTCCCGATCCCACCCTGCCGCCGAACCACCCGGTCCTTAAGCCCATACCTACCAACCCGCTCTCCGCCCCATGCCCGAAGGCCCCGAAGTCCAGCGCTCCGCCGACCTCCTGCACGACGCGCTCGCGGGCCAGACCATCCGCGTCTTGGAGGCCCGCACGAAGGTGGCCAAGGCGTGGCTCAAGGAGCACCCCGACGTGTTCGCGGGCAAGCGCGTCGAAAAGGTCTGGGCACACGGCAAACACCTGGTCGGCAGCGTCGAGGGCGGGTTGTTCTTCCACTCTCACTATCTGATGTGGGGCCGGTGGATGGTGGTCGCGCCCGACGCGCCGGAGGTCGAGACGCGCGACCGCCGCGAGCGCGCGCGGATCGTGACCGACGAGACAGCGGCGCTGCTCTACTCGGCACCCAAGTTCAACGTGGGCATGGGCGACCCGTACGAGCACATCCCTGCGCTGCCGCTCCTTGGCCCAGACGTCCTCGATGAGCCGTTCGACGCCGACGAGTTCCTGCGACGCCTCGACCTCGAGCCCCAACGGGAGATCGGGACGGCCTTGCTCGACCAGCGCGTCTCGGCCGGCATCGGCAACTACCTGCGGGCCGAGATCCTGTACGAGTGCCGCATGGACCCGTGGCGGCTCGTCGGCGACCTCGACGGCGCCGAGCGCGCTTGCCTCGCCGAGACGACGCCCGCGCTCTGCCGCAAGGCCTACCTCGAGGGCGGCCGGACGGTCCCCGACGAGATCCAGACCTTGGAGACCGACGACCGCGACATGCGCTACTCGCCCCACGCGCACGCCTGGAACACCAAGCACTGGGTCTTCCGCCGGACCAACCTGCCGTGCCCGACCTGCGACGACTACGTCCGCCAGAAGCACCAGCTCTCGCACTCGTGGGAGGACGCCGATGGCAAGACGATCGAAAAAAAGCGGATCATCTACTACTGCCCGACCTGCCAGGGCGTCGCGCCGGAGCACGTCAAGCCGGCCCGGCCGCACAAGGACCGGCGCCCGCCGGACTCGGAGTGGGCCGCGCCTGACGAAGAGAAAGACCCGAGCTACACCTAGCCGACCTCGAGGGCGCGTCCGTCCTCGAGGCTGCTCCGTACGGGCGTATTGCAATACGCCCCTACCGCCCTCGATGCGTCGCCCTCGATGACGGGCCTCCCAACCCACATGCCTCACTCTGCTCCGTTCCTCGACCTCGCGACGGCGCTCGCAGACATCGCCGAGACGTCCGGCCGCAACGACAAGGCCGACCGGCTCGGAACGCTCCTGTCCGGCCTCGAGGACGACGACCTGCGCCGCGCCGCTCGCTGGGCCGCCGGCCGCGTCTTTCCGCTCAGCGACCAGCGGACGGTACAGGTCGGGTT
>NZ_JBARYR010000054.1:0-3371 GCF_049648075.1 Rubrivirga sp.
GACCTGCTCCGAGTCTCGGACGAGGTCGGCGAGCAGCAGGTCGAGCGGGTCCGGGCCCTGCGCGAGTCGCGCGACGCCGGGCGTTGGTCTTCGTCGATGGACGGCCTCGAGGGCGCGGCCCGGTCGACGGAGAACCTGCTCCCGCGCGTCTTGGAGGCCGTCGAGGCGGAGGCGACGGTCGGCGAGATCGCGGGGCGGCTGCGCGAGGTCTGGGGCGAGTTCGAGGGCTAGAGCCCGACCTCGAGGTCTGGGGCGCGATGGCCATGATGCTCGCTGAGTTCGTGGCGGTGGCGCGAGACGTCAACGGCTCGAGGCCAGAAACGGACGACGCCCTCGAGGACGCCGACGCCACGGCTTAGTCGTCGACGCTTACCCCTGGAGAGGGTTGGGTGGTGTTCGGCCCCGAGGTCAGTTCGCCCTCGAGGACGCGTCACACAATCCCGCGAGTCTCTCCTAATTCCTCGGCAAGCTCGCCGCTGCCCGTACCGACACGTCCGGCAACGCCTCCGTCGCGAACTCCTGGTCCTCGCTGAATGCGATCTCCAACCCGTCGCGAATCACCAAGATCGAGACGTCCGCCTTGGCCCCGACCGGCAGTGTGCCCTCGGCCTCGATGAAGTACACGTTATCCACGACGGCGACATCGCTGGGCAGGATCTCGAACTCGATCTCGGTCAGGTCGGCCAGATTCTGGTTCTGCTCGATGACCGTTCCCGAGGCGTCCCTATAGCGGATCGACATGAACTCCGGGTTGCCCGTGATCTCGAGACCGTAGGTCACGACGAGCGGCGGCTCGGGCGGTGGGGGCTCCTCCGTGACGCTGTCCGTGGAGTCGCAGCCGAGGACGAGGAGGAAGAGCAGGAACGGGAAGAGTCGGAGCACGGTCGTCGTGGCGGTTGGCGAAATCTACAGAGTCGGCCTCGAGGTCGCCCGGTCCCTTCGGTGTGGGTCAGAGCGCGACGGGTTCGACGGCCCGGACGCCGCGCGCGCCCTCGACGACGAACGCGGCCGGGGACGACGTCGAGTGGTAGAACAGGAGGAGGTGCCCGTTCTCCTCGGCCTCGAGGACGAGCCGGTCGCGCCACGCCTGCGACGCCTGGCCGTCGACGTCGTACTTGGCCTGGAAGCGCCGCGTGACCTGGCCGGGCGTTCCCAAGATGTCGGCGCCGAAGACGGCCTCCAAGCCGCCGGAGCGGAGCCGGACGATCTGGTGCGCGCCCGTGTGCCCGCCGGTCACCTCGAGGGCGATACGCTCGTCCCCATGATCGCCGTCGAGAAGGACGAGCTGGCCGGCGACCTCCAAGGTGCGCGCCACCAAATCGCGCGCGCGAGCGGATTCTCCGTGGTAGCCATCGGCCGTTAGCTCGGCCCGTTGCGCGACGTAGTCGGCGTTGGGAAACGTCGGCTGCCAGTCGTTGCCGACCGGCGAGATCGCGCCGCCGGCGTGGTCGAAGTGGAAGTGAGATAGGACCACACGGTCGACCGCTTCCGGCGACACGCCGTGCCCAGCCAGCCCATCCAAGATGAACTCCGTGCCTCGGCCCTCGGCCCACGACCCGAGTCCGGTGTCGATCAGCATCGTCGACTCAGGCGTCCGCACCAAGAACGGCGTGACCGAGATGAACAGCGTCCCCGGTCGGGGCTCGTCGCCCTCGGCGTGCGGCACGAACCTTTTGTCCAGGCCGACGGTGAATCGGCCCTCGGGGAGCGGTTCGATCTCGAGGTCGCCGTAGGTCATAGAGAGGGGAGAGGTAGAGCCGGCGAGGAGTCTCGCCCTCGAGGACGAGCCGCAGTTTGCACCCCGATCCCGCTCCGCACAGAGGAGAGCCGTAGGATCCGGTGCGTCCTCGAGGTCGCGCCTTCTAGTCTCCCGCCTTCTCGTAGGCCTCGATGATGTCCTTGACCAGTTTGTGGCGGACCACGTCGCCCTTGTCTAGGTCGACGAACGCGATGCCGTCGACGCCCTCCAGAATCTGGCGGGCTCGGACCAAGCCGGAGGTCGCCCTCGAGGGCAGGTCCGTCTGGCTCGCGTCGCCGGTCACGATGGCGCGGCTGCCGGCGCCCAAGCGCGTCAAGAACATCTTCATCTGGCCCGCCGTCGCGTTCTGAGCCTCGTCCAAGATGACGAACGCGGTGTTCAGCGTCCGGCCTCGCATGTACGCCAGCGGCACGATCTCGACGATGTTGCGCTCGAGGTAGCTCGCCAGCTTGTCCCGCTCGATCATGTCCTCCAAGGCGTCGTAGAGCGGACGGAGGTAGGGGTCCACCTTGTCCTTGAACCCGCCGGGTAAGAACCCCAAGCTCTCGCCGGCCTCGACGGCCGGGCGCGTCAAGACGATCTTCTTGACCTGGCGCGACTTCAGCGCGCTCACGGCCAGCGCGACCGCCGTGTACGTCTTGCCCGTGCCCGCCGGGCCGACCGCGAACGCGATGTCGGACTGGCGAGCGGCCTCGACCAACCGGCTCTGGCCTGGCGTCTTGGCTTGGATCGTCCCGCCTTGTGGCGTGAACAGGATGGCGTCTTGGCCGCTGCTCCGCTTCCGGCTCTTGCCGACGCGCGCCAGGTCCAAGACCGTGTCGACGTCGTTCTCGGTGAGGTTTCCGTTCCGGTTGAGGATCAGGATCAGCTCGCTAATCACCCGCTCGATCCGCTCGACCTGGTCCGGCGGCCCATGCAGCTTGAGGCGGTCGCCTCGGGCGACGACGCGCGTATCGCTGTACGCGGCCTCGATCTTACGAAGGTAGACGTCGTTGAACCCGAACAAGAGCAGCGGCTCGGCGCCGCTGATGGTCAGGGTGCGGTCGATGGAGGCGGGGATCTCAGCCAAACGGTCGGAGGGGAAGAGGGGCTAAAAGCTAGACGAGCGACGTGACGACGGTGTGTCAAGGCTCGGCAACGCTCTCGCGAAGACGCCGGGTCCGACCTCGAGGTCGGCGTCTCTACGACGGGGGATCGCCTGATTCCGTCGCCGCGTACCGCGGCCATGCTCGAACGCCAAGCCCTCGTCGTCCCGTTCACCAAGATGAGCGGGGCGGGCAACGACTTTGTCGTCCTCGACAACCGCTTTTTGCGGTTCTCCGTCGACGAACTCGACGCCCTCGCTACGCGGTTCTGCCCCCGACGCACCGGCGTCGGCGCCGACGGCCTGCTCGCCCTCGACGAACCGCAAGGTCGGCGCAGTCACCCGGACGGCGACCCCGGCGCGCACTTCCGCATGCGCTACCGCAACGCCGACGGCTCGCTCGGGACGATGTGCGGCAACGGCGCGCGGTGCCTGGCTCGCTTCGCCGCCCGCGCTGGCCTGGGCGACGGGGGCGACACGGTCTCACTCGCCTTCCAAACCGACGGCGGCGACTACCGCGCTCGTGTC
>NZ_JBARYR010000055.1:0-2034 GCF_049648075.1 Rubrivirga sp.
GGTCCGGCGGGAACACCCAGGCGCACAGCGCAGCCGAGACGCACATCCAGACGGCGCCGTTAAAGACCAGCGGCTCTCCGGGCTCCGGCAGCTCCTCCGGCCGCATCATCCAGCCGAACACGCCCACGATCAGGTCGCGAACGACGGCCACGCGCTGGCGCGCCACATCGAGGACGAACGCCAGCACGGCGAGCACCGTCAACCCGACGCGGACGGTCGGCGTGGGGAGCGCCAGGATGGCGAGCGGGAGCACGAGCGCGCCCAGATGGATCGCCTTGCGCTGGAGCTCGACGCGGTAGGAAAGAGCGGGAGGATGGTCGCTCATGCCGCCCTCGAGGCGAGCCAGGCGTCGACCTCGACGCGGAACGAGCGGGCGGCGGCTGTAACGTCGGGAGCCGTCGTGACGGCGGTCATGACGGCGACGCCCCACGCGCCGGCCTCGAGGCACGGACGAACGCGGTCCGGCGTGATGCCCGCGATGGCGATGACAGGGATGGAGACCGCGTCAGCGACGGTAGCGAGTCCATCGAGGCCTTTCACCGATGCTGGGTTCGCCTTCGAGGACGTCCGAAAGACAGGGCCGAATCCGATGTAGTCCGCGCCGGCGTCCTCGGCCTCGAGGGCAGCCGCTGTCGCCGTGGCGGTCGCGCCGACGATAAAGGGGCGGTCGAGTTGATCCGCGATGGCGCGTGCGCTGGCGATGGGGAGGTCGCTCGCTCCGAGGTGAACGCCGTCTGCTCCTGCTGCCAGGGCGAGGTCGAGGTGGTCGTCTACCAAGCACAGCGCGTCACGCTCGTGGCACGCCTCGACCGTCGGTATGAGGTTGGACATCTTGTCGCGCGTCGTGCCGGTCTTGTGCCGAAACTGGACGGTGTCCGCTCCGCCCTCGAGGGCGCGTTGCGCCAGCTCGGCGTGCGTCCAGCGCTGCTGGAAGTGGAAGTCCGTCAGGACGTGGAGCCGGCCGATCGCGGGGGAGGGCATCCTGGAGAGGGGAGGAGCAAAGAAGATCGCGTCGGCGCGGCCAATCGGCGTCCCCTCGCGCAACGGTTCGGCGGCTGAGGCGTACTCTCCCCATCCCTCGGTTTCTACTCGCATGCCCGACGTTCCTCTCCGCGCCCTCGTCGTCGATGACGAGGCCGACGTCCAGTTCCTGTTCACGCAGAAGTTCCGCCGCGAGGTCCGCCGCGGCGAGCTCGAGTTCGTGTTCGCGACGAGCGGCGAGGAGGCCCTCGAGAAGCTCCGGGGCGGCGAGGCGGCCGATGTCGTGGTCGTCCTGTCGGACATCAACATGCCGGGCATGAGCGGCTTGGACCTGCTCGAGAAGGTGACCGGCGAGTTCCCCGACCTCCAGGTCTACATGGTCACCGCCTACGACGACGGCGTCTTGGAGGCGACGGCCTTGCAAAGCGGTGCGAGGGGCTACCTCACCAAGCCGATCGACTTTGGAACGCTTAAGGGCGAGGTCTTCGGACTCGCCGCCTAGGGTCCGTCCTCGAGGGCGAACCGACTGACACGACAGCTCCCGTCGCCATGCTCGTCCTCGTCGCCTTCGTCCTGTCGCTTCTCGTCAGTCCGATCCCGGATTCGACGAGCCAACTCGTCGTCGTGACCACGTCGGACTGGTCCGCCACCGACGGCTCGCTCCGGCGATTCGAGCGAGAAGGCGGTGGTGCTTGGCTCGAGGTCGGCGCGACCGTGCCCGTCGTCGTGGGCCGAAGCGGGCTCGGATGGGGAATCGGACTCCACCGCTCGTCGGACGGCGCCGTCGGTGGCGTCGCGGGACCCGTCAAGGCCGAGGGCGACGGCCGCGCTCCGGCGGGCGCGTTCTCCCTGTCCGCCGCCTTCGGCTACGCCGACCTCGAGGCCACAGGCCTGCCCTACGTCCCGTCCGGCCCCGACCTGCGGTGCGTCGACGATCCGGCCTCGAGGTCGTACACCTTGGTCCGCCAGATGAGCACCGACGCCGATTGGCAGAGCCACGAGCGGATGCGGCGCAATGATGGTCTGTACCGCATCGGCGTGATCGTGGCGCAC
>NZ_JBARYR010000056.1:0-5813 GCF_049648075.1 Rubrivirga sp.
TGTTCGACTACATCGAGGTCTTCTACAACCGTCAGCGCAAGCACTCGACGCTGGGCTACCTGAGTCCGGCGGTCTTCGAGGCGCGATCTTCCACCGAGGGGATGTCTACCGAAACGACGTAAGCTCAGGAGACGGCTTGGCCTCGTCCTCGAGGTCGAGAAGTAACCCCGGGTCCCATGACGACCTCGAGGGCGCGACCTAGTCTCAGGACGCACCGACCCCCCTCCGATGCGATACGCCCTCGCGCTCACCGTCTCGCTCTTCCTCCTTGCCGCCTGCGGCGACGCGTCCGACCTCGAGGCCGAGCCGACCGAAACGACGGAATCTGCCGACGTGGAGGCGGCGGAGGTCGTGACTCCCGTCGGGTCTGAATCAGTTGTCGAGCCGACGACCGCTGTGGAGCCGGCGGCCCCTGTCGTGCCGGCCACCGCGCCGACGGCTCGCACGACCGAGCAGTGCCGCGAGCGCGCCGTCGAGGTCGCGAGTTGGGGGTACGGCTCGGCCATGCCCCAGCACACGTTCGCGTTCGCGACGTCTCGAGACCCCGGCGCGTGCTTTATCCCGCTCGACCAGAGCGCCGACGCGTCCTCGACGGGGCTCTACCCCTACACGCTCCAGGTCGACGAGGGCGGCGAGATCCAGGACCTCGTCATGACCACGATGCCGCAGCCGGGGGACCGCATCGTCGCGGTCGGGGCGGAGGACGTCAACGACGACGGCACCGAAGACCTGTTCGTCGTTCACGCCGCGCGCGGAGCGGACGTGGCCCTGCTCTCCGACGGCGGAGGCTGGACGCAGGGGATCATCGGCAACGGCGAGGCGGGCATCTTTGTCGAGACGGTCGCCGAGCTCATCGAGTTCTGGAAGAACCCCGTCTTTCCTCCTTGATCCGGCCCTCGAGGACGGGGCGCGGCTGCTTGTTAAGCCGGCTTGAGCAGCCTCGAGGACGGGGAGCGACGGAACGCGGTCGGGCGGCGCGGCTACCAGAGAGTCCTATCTCTACACGCGCATGGCCTCCCTCGACGGCAAAACCATCTTCCTGACCGGCGGCAGCCGCGGCATCGGCCGGGCCATCGCGATCCGCGCCGCGCGCGACGGCGCCAACGTGGCCATCGCGTCCAAGACGGCCGAGCCCCACCCTAAGCTGCCCGGCACCATCCACACGGTTGCCACCGAGATCGAAGAGGCCGGCGGCCACGCGCTCCCGCTCCAGGTCGACGCCCGCGATGAGGACCGCGTCCTCGAGGCCGTGGCCGAGACCGCCGAGCGGTTCGGGGGCATCGACATCGTGGTCAACAACGCGAGCGCCATCTTCCTGGCCGGGACCGAGTCCACGCCGATGAAGCGCTACGACCTGATGCAGAGCGTCAACACGCGCGCCACGTTCTGCGTCACGCAGGCCGCGTTGCCGCACCTCCAGGAGAGCGCCAAGGCCGGCCGCAACCCACACGTGATGGCGCTGAGCCCGCCGCTCAACCTCGACCCCAAGTGGTTCGGCCCGCACGTCGCCTACACGATCTCGAAGTACGGCATGTCGATGTGCATCCTGGGCTGGGGCGAGGAGCTCCAGGACGACGGGATCGCCGCGAACGCCCTGTGGCCGCGCACGACCATCGCGACCGCCGCCGTCAAGTACGCGCTCGGTGGCGACGCGATGATGAACATGAGCCGCACGCCCGAGATCATGGCCGACGCCGCGCACTGGGTCCTGACCCAGCCGTCCACCACGACCGGCAACTTCTTTATCGACGACGAGGTGCTGGCAAAAGCGGGCAAGACAGACTTGTCCGAGTACGCCGTCACACCCGGCGCGACGGAGTTCATGCCGGACCTGTTCTTGTAGGGGTTGGGGGTTGGGGGTTGGGGGCTGGGTGTTGGGGATTGGGGACGTCCAACCCGACCTCAGGGACGGCGACTCCGCACACACTCACAAGAGTCATCCCCGCACAGGCGGGGACCCATACGGTGACGCTCGCGACCTCGAGGCTGAGCGCTCGCGCTCAAGGACACCCCGCCCATGCCATCTCCCCAAACGCCTCCCGCCGGCCTCGAGGGCTCCCGGACCGTCGTCGGCTACGACCCGGGCGGGAACGGGCGCCACGGCCTGGCCCTCCTCGACCTCGAGGACGGCCAGCCCCACGCCTTGCGCCTGTCCACCCATCCGACGGTCGAGTCCGTCCTGACCGCCCTCGAGGACGAGTCGGTCGCCGCCGTCGGCGTGGACACGTTGACGTGCTGGGCGACGGGCCGGAGCGGCTGGCGACCGGCCGATCGCTGGCTCCGGCGCGAGTATCCGGCCTCGAGGCGGAGCACGGCCGCACCGAACTCGCTCTACGGGTCGATGAGCGTGGGCGGCATGGCCGTCTTGCTCGCGTTGCGCGCCCGCCAGCCAGAGGTGCCCGTCTCCGAGACGCACCCGAAGGTGCTCTACCGCGCGCTCTGGCACCGCCACTACGACTACGTTGCCGAGGCGAAGCCGATGGACGCCGACCTGTCGGCCCGCCTCGGCCTCGAGGTCGGCACGGCCAATGACCACGAATGGGACGCGGCCGTCTCGGCGCTCGTCGCCCTCCACCTGCTCCGCGGCGACTGGCCGCGCGACCTCCACACCCTGCCCACCGACGCCGACGAACGCCTCGTCTGGCCGTGTGGCCCCACGCACTTTGTCTGGCCCGAGTAACCGCCCCGTCCGCCTCCAAGCCGACGCCTCCGCCCAGTCTCTCACCGTCGGCTGGGCCGACGGCGCGACCTCGACGTTCTCGTACGAGGGGCTGCGCCGCGCCTGCCCGTGTGCCGAGTGCCGCGGCGGGCACGGAAAGATGGCCGAGCCCGTCGACCCGGTCGTGTTCTCGATCCCGTCCTTGATGACGTACGAGATCAAAGAGCTCCGGCCCTCCGGCCACTACGCGCTCCAGATCGTCTGGGGCGACGGCCACGATTCGGGCCTGTTCCGCTGGGAGCTCTTGCGCGGCTACGGCGACGCCCTCGAGGGGTAGCCGTCGTCCTCGAGGACGCGTGGCACCGTTTCGTGCGACGCTGCGGGGGCGCTTCAAGCCTTCCGCGTCCTCGAGGGCGAAAGCACCGGCCCGACCTCGAGGGCGGGTTTGTGTCCCCTATGTTTCCGCCGCAACTCAACTCCCACCACGATGCGGTTTCTGTTCCTCGCCCTCGTCCTGGCTGTCCCGGCGTTCGCCCAGAGCGTCTCGTTCACGTCCTCGAACCTGCCCATCGTCCTGATCGATACGGACGCGCAGGAGATCCCGGACGAGCCCAAGATCATGGCTCGGATGCAGATCATCGACAACGGGCCGTCGGTGCGCAACGCGGTCACGGACGCGCCGAACGACTACGACGGGTTCATCGGCATCGAGCGCCGGGGCTCGACGTCGCAGGCCTTCTTTCCCAAAAAGCAGTACGGCGTCGAGTTGTGGGACGCTGACGGTGACGACATCGACGCGTCGCTGCTGGGGATGCCGACGGAGGAGGACTGGATCCTGCAGGCGCCGTACAGCGACAAGACTCTGATGCGCAACGTGCTCGCCTACGGGCTGGCCCGGCGGCTGGGCCAGTACGCGAGCCGGACGCGGTTCTGCGAGGTCGTGCTCAACGGCGAGTACCAGGGCGTCTACGTGCTGATGGAGAAGCTCAAGCGCGACGACGAGCGCATCGACATCAACAACCTCAAGGACGACGAGGTCGAGGGCGACGACCTGACGGGCGGCTACATCTTCAAGCTCGACAAGACGACCGGCAGCGGCGGCGACGCCGGCTGGACCTCGCCGTACCCCTCGCCCTCGAACGCGAGCAACCCGGTCCGCTACTTGTTCGAGGACCCCGACGCCGACGACATCGTCCCGGAGCAAGTCGCCTACATCTCGGGCTTCATGACCGACTTCGAGAACGCGATGGCGAGCGACAGCTTCCAAGACGAGGCCACCGGCTATCCCGCGTACATCGACCTCGACTCGTTTATCGACTTCTACTTGGTCAACGAGGTCGCGAAGAACGTGGACGGGTACCGGCTGAGCTCATTCTTTTACAAGGACAAGGACTCCAACGACCCGCTGCTCCACGCCGGGCCGGTGTGGGACTTTAACCTCGCCTTCGGCAACGCGAACTACTACAGTGGCGAGGACCCGACCGGCTTCCAGGTCGACTTTCTCCAATCCGGCGACCCCTTCCCGATCCCGTTCTGGTGGCCCAAGCTGGTCGAGAGCGACGGGTTCCGAGTTCGGCTCCAGGACCGGTGGACGACGCTTCGGCAAGGCCTCCTCCACACGGATTCGCTGATGGCGGAGATCGACGCCAACGTCGCGCTGTTGGACGAGGCGCAGGCCCGCAACTTCCAGCGCTGGCCCATCCTGGGCGAGTACGTCTGGCCCAACGTCTACGCCAACCCCAACGCCACCTACGCCGACGTGGTGGGCTACATGAAGGGCTGGCTCCGCGACCGGATGGCGTGGCTGGACGCCGAGATCCGCCGAGGCACGAGCACGCCTCCCAGCCTCGAGGCCGGCTTCTCGATCTCGACGTGGCCCAACCCCTCGAGCGGCGCCGTCCGCATCGAGGTCGACCTCGATGTCGTAGAGCCCGTCACCGTCGAGGTGCTCGACGTCCGAGGGCGCCGCGTCCTCGAGGTCTGGGACGGACCGCTCGCGGATGGCGCCGTCCTCGAGGTCGAGACGTCGTCCCTCTCGTCCGGCGTCTACGTCGTGCGCGCGACGACGGCCGCCGAGACCGCGACTCGGCGCCTCGCCATCGTGCGGTAACCCCGTCCTCGAGAACCGTCGGGTCGGCGCAGCCGGCGCTACTCCGTCGGCCAGCCGAAGCGGGGTGGCCAGGATCTGCTCATCCGATCGAACCACTCGCGGAGCGAGGCCAGCCCGAGCTCCGCTCGCTGCTCGTCCGCGCCGTCCTCGAGGGGGTACGAGACGGACTCCTCGGCGCCATCGTCCCACCAGAAGGCCGTTCCGTAGAGTTGAGGATGGCCGGTATCTACACGATGCTGATCGACGGCCTCGATATAGCGATCGGCGTCGGCCTCGCCGTCCTCGACGGCGGCGCGGTAGGCGGGCAGGAATCGCTCTCTGCCATCGGGCGGCAGACGCCCGATGAGTGCACGGGCGCTCTCTGCACCGGCCTCTCCGACCACGCTCTCTCGGGGCCACCCCCGATCTTCAAACAAGACGACGGCTTGAGACGCGACCGCATGGTCGACCGCATCGAGGGCGGCCACGCGGCTCTCGCGGTCGATGTCTGAGAGCGTCGAGTCGCCCTCGAGGTCGTGCCGCTGGTCCGCGACGCGCTCGGCCTCGAGGGCGAGCCGGATCACGTCTCGTGCGGAGGCTTCGTCGTAGTCGGGGAGTCTGAGGGCCTGCGCCCGGTGGACCGCGTCGATCCATCCGTCCCAGGCCCGGCCGCGGAGTGGTTCGAAGCTGTCCACCCGGTGCGCGTAGAGCACGCTCGCGAACCCCGTCTTGGCCGCCAGGTGCAGGAAGGAGACGGCCTGTCGAGGTCTGCCTACCCGCATGGCGTCCTCCGCAGCGCCGAACGGCACGAACGGGTTGGTCGGCGCCGCGCGGCTGAACGCGACCTCGTACCAGTCGAGGGCGCCCTCGAGGTCGTCGGCACGAGCGAGCGTGTACGCCGAGTCGAGGGCGACGTCGTAGTCCCACGTCTGGGCCGACGCCGTGGCCGTGAGCAGGAGAGAGGCGAGAAAAAGGCGCATGGGAGACGAGGTCCCTTCGAGTCGTTGCGGACGTGGTCTATACGTGGTTTCCGTCCCGAAGAGACCAGATCCCATCGGCCGGCCG
>NZ_JBARYR010000057.1:0-5671 GCF_049648075.1 Rubrivirga sp.
GCCGCCGGCCGGACCCTGGCGGCCGTCCGCGCCGACGCCCGCTCCGCGCTCCGCAACCGCTACCGCAACATTCCCACCGACGTCGCGCTCGCCGTCCCCCGGCGGTTCTCGGTCTACGTCTCGGGCGCGGTCCCTTTCCCAGGACGCCAGATCGTGACAGCTCTCGGCCGCATCGAGGACGCCATCGCCGAGACCACGGACGAGTTGAACCCGCTCGAGCTGGCCGACTACGAGACGCCGGCCCGCTTCGAGGTCGAACGGCGCGTCGCGCTCAGGAACGTCCGCGTGACCGACCTCGAGGGCGACGAGCGGCGCGTCGACCTCTACCGCTACTACGTGACTGGCGACCTCGACTTCAACCCGCTCCTCGAGGACGGCGACGCCGTCTTTGTACAGACGTTCGACCCGGTCCGCGAGGGCGTCTCGGTCAGCGGTGACGTGGAGCGGCCGGGCACCTACGACTGGCGCCAGGACGATACGGCCGAGGCGCTTGCGGCCGTCGCAGGCTCGCCTCTAGAGGGAACTGTCCGGCGCACTCGGGCCGAGGGAAGCCGCACCGAGAGCGTCGAGGTCGCCCTCGAGGACGCCGCCACGTTGGACATTCGCCCTCGAGATCAGATCACGATCCTATCCTCGACGCCCGACGCGGGTTACGCGACGGTCGTGGGCGAGGTCGAGTACCCGGGCACCTACCCGATCGTATCGGGGCAGACCGATCTCGAGATGCTCGTGCAGGCAGCAGGAGGGCTCACGCCAGAGGCGCTCGTCCGCGGAGCGTATCTCGAAAGAACCGCCCGCTCGGAGCCCCAGGCCGCCCTCGACCCCCTCGCCTACCCCACCGACCGCCCAGTGACCATCGGTGCGTTCGACTCGACGGTAACGGCGCTCGGCCAGCTCAGCGACCTCGGCCTGGTTGGCCGGCGGTACTATGTCCAGCAGTACGCCGCAACACCGCGTTTGTCTGTCGACATCGGGCCGGCCATCGAGGGCGCGTCCCCGGTAACGCTGCGCGATGGGGACCGCCTCGTTGTACCCCGTGACCTCGGGGCTGTCCGTGTGTTCGGTCAGGTCGGCTCCCCAGGATATCTCCCCTTCGAGGACGGGTTGACGGCACAGAATTACGTAGATCGAGCCGGTGGAGCGGGACCAGTCGCGACGACGATCTATGTCGTCGACGCTCGGACGGGCCGGTTCGCTCCAGGACCGGAGACGCTAATCGAGGCAGGCGACGCTGTGTTCGTAGACCGCATCCCGACCTCAGACTCCCCACAGATCGAAAACCTTGCGCTACAGTCTCAGCGCGAAGAGCGAGAGGCGACACGCGACCGGCGACAGTTTCTGATCCAAACGGTCGCCACGTCGATCTCCGCGATCAGCACGTTGATCTTCGCGTACACCCAGCTCCGGTAGCGGCATGGCACGAGAGACTTCTCCAGAGATCACGCCCCACGACCTTGGTGCCGCCGGCGACGGTGCCGGCGCTCCTCCGTACACCGTGGACGACGAGTACCGCCTCGCCAACGAGACCACGACCGACCGGCTGTGGTGGGCCGCGGGCGTCGTCTACCGCGCCAAGTGGTGGATCATGGCGCTCACCGTGCTGGTGGCCGCGGCGTCGGTGTACCTCACGCTCCAACTTCCCAACGAGTACCGGGCCGAGACGCGCGTCCTCCTTCCCGAGTCGGGGAGCGGAGGCCTGCTCGCCGGCGCGCTTAGCAACCTGCCTCCCGCCGCAGCGGCTCTCCTCGGCGGCGGCGGCGGCGGCGGGTTCACGCGCTACATGGCCATCTTAGAGAGCCGCACGACGCTCGAGACCATCGTCGACCAGTTCGATCTGGTCCAGGTCTACGACCTCGAGGACGAGGACTTCCCCAGACAAGATGCCATCGGCGAGCTCTCCGACCGGGCCGAGTTCGAGGTCAACATCGACTTCGACTACCTCGGCATCTCCGTCCTCGACGAGAGCCCCGAGCGCTCCGCTCAGCTCGCCAACTACTTCGTCGAACGGCTCAACGAGCGGTACATCGAGTTCCAGGCGAGCAGCGCAGCCGAGAACCGGGAGTTCCTCTCCGACCGGCTCGACCAGGCCAACCTCGACCTCGACGACGCCCAGGCCCGGATGCAGGAGCTTCAGGAGCGAACCGGAGTCGTCCAGCCGACGGCCCAAGCCGAGGCCCTGTTCTCCTCGATCGGTCAAGCGCAGGCTGAGGTCTCCACCGCAGAGGTCGCCTACCGATCCCTGCTGTCCCAGTTCGGACCGGAGAACCCCGACGTCCAAGCGGCCCGTGCCGGCCTCGAGGCCGCCCGCAGCCAAGTCCAGCGGCTCACGGGTGGCTCCGAGGTTGGGCTACCGTCCGTCGCTCGTCTTCCTGGCGTACAACGGCAGTACGCCGAGGTCATGCAAGACCTCGAGATCCAGCGGGCCATCATCGAGACCATCCAGCCGCTCTACGAGCAGGCCGCTCTCCAGGAGCAGCGTGACGCCGACGCCGTCCAGGTCCTCGATCCTGCCATTCCTCCGACCAAAAAGTCGGAGCCTGGCCGGTCCATCATCGTAATCGGCGCGACGCTCTCGGCCTTCTTGGTCGGTATCGCTCTCGTGCTGGGCATCGCGATGTTGCGGGCACATGGCCCAGCCGTCTTCGCCCGCCTTCGAGCGGCATGACGCCCGGCGACACGGCCAACCGGGAGCGGTTTCTCTTGACGGCCGCCGCCGCGATCGCCGGCGTCCTCGCGATCGGCATCGTTCTTCTGATGGCGGCCGGGGGTTCTCCGGCCGTGTGGGCGATCGCCGTGCTCGTCGGGGGCGGACTCGGGCTCGCGCTCTGGCAGCCGTCCCCGCTCGCGCGGCTCACGGGCGTGCTCCTTCTCCAACTCGTCCAGCTCGGTGGCGAGGAGGGGACGTCCGCCCTCGAGGCCGTGGCCGGACTCGCCTTGGTGGCCTACATCGGCCACTGGTACGTCGTAGCGGTGCTGTCCGGCCGCCCCCTCGTCCGCAACCTGTTTGACGCGGCGGCGGTGACGTACGGGACTGTTGGGTTCGTCGTCGCCATCGGCCTGGGCCTGTTCTTCGGCCCCAACCCGTACGATTTCCGGGCCGACATCATCGCGACGATCCCGTTCCTCCTGTACCTCCCCGTCAAGGAGCTCTGCGCCAAGGACGACCGGGCCGGAACGGCGATCGGAGTTGTGCTCTGCACCTTTGGGCTTTTCGCGGCGCTCCAGAACGCGGTCCTCTTCCGCAGCGCCGTCTCTAGCGCGGAGGCCCTCTACAAGGTCGCCGACGCCCGGTTCAATATTGGAGAGACCTCGATCACGGCAGGACTGATGATCGCACTGGCTAGCGCGGCGCTGTCGCGGAGACGATGGTTTGCGCTCGGCTCGATCGCCGTCGCCGGGATCCTCATCGCGGGCCTTGTGATCACGAAGTCGAGAGGCTTCTGGATTTCAGCGCTGTTCGGAATCGTAGCGATGGCAGTCGTAGCGCCGGGTCGAGGCCGGCGCCGGATCATCGGATATGGCACGCTCGGCGCGGTGGCTGTCGTAGGGTTAGCAATTGCTGTGCTCGGTGACCAGCTCACCGTCGTCGCTCTTGGCGCCCTCGACAGGCTCGTCTCGATCGGGACTGCGACGCAGGACATCTCGCTGATCAACCGGTTCGCGGAGAGTGACGCGGTATGGGACAAGATCAAGGCCAATCCCATTTTGGGGTACGGATGGGGCGTACAGTTCTCGTACTACAGCGTGGTCGCGGACGGCACGCGGGACTGGGCGTTCCTGCACAACGGCTACCTGTCTCTATGGTACAAAACGGGCCTGTGGGGCCTGATCCTGGTGATGACCGTCTGGATCGGAGCCATGGCGCGGGCGGCCAAGGCGGCGCGGCTCCTCACACTTCGTCTACGCGACCGAGCCCTAGCGCTCGCAGCCGGGGCGACGATGGCGGCGTTCACGCCGGTCGCGATCTCATCGAACCCCTTTCTGATCCTCGATCAGGTGATGATCGTGACGGTGGTGATGGCGCTCGCTCACGGGATGGCCGACCGGGCAGCCGTGGCCCGACCGGATCGCGCTAGCGCACCGTGAGTCAGAACTCGCGGCTCGCCAAGAACGTGGTCGTCTTGGGGCTCGCACAGGGCGCGACGCTCCTGTTCGGGTTCATCTCGTGGGTCCACTTCGGCCGATCTCTCGGAGCTGAGCGCCTAGGGATGCTGGCGTTCGGAATGGCGCTGGTAGCCTACTTCGTCTTGGCCGTCGCACTCGGGTTCGACGCTGTGGGAGTCCGCGAAGTCGCACGGAGCGCGGACCGCGAGAAAGAGATCGTCCCAAATCTTCTGGGCGTCCGCTTGGTGCTGGCGTTCGTCGCGACCGTCGTCTTTGTGGGTCTAGCAGAAGTCCTCGGCCTCGAGCCGATCTACAAAAACGCTGTCTTGGTGCTGAGCGGTCTGATCCTAGCCCGCGCGATCCAACTCGACTGGGTATACCAGGCTCGCGAGCAGATGGGGAAGGTTTCGGCCAGGAATACCGCCGCAGCCGGCGTCACGGCCCTGATCGCGCTCGCCTTCGTGCGAGGCCCCGAGGACCTCGCGATCGCGGCGGCGGCACTAGCAGCAGGCCCGTTCGTCGCCAACCTCGTCTTGCTGGCCGTCTACGCCCTCGAGGTCGGCGTCCCGCGACCTCAGTTCGAGCGTGCGGCGTGGAAGGCGTTGCTCGCTCCTGCGCTTCCTCTCGCGGCTTCGTCTCTGGTCAGCCAGTTCTACTACAACGCGGACAAGCTGATGCTCGAGGCGTTCCGGGCGACGGCAGAGGTGGGGCTGTACGAGGTGGCGTACAAGCTGTACGCGATCGCGGTCGCGCCGGCCGGCGTGCTCTACCTCGCTTTCTATCCGGCTCTGTCGAGCGCCTTCGAGGACCGAGACGCGATGGTCCAAGAGAGCCGGCGGTACGGGGGCATCCAGTTCGTGCTCGGCCTGCCGCTGGCCCTCGCCGGTGTCGTGCTCGCGCCGGATCTCGTCGAGCTGGTTTTCGGAGCGGAGTATCTCGGCGCGTCGACCGCCCTCCGCATCCTGTTCGCCTACGCGGGGCTCTCGTACGTGAGCATGACGTTCGGCGTCCCGCTCATGGCCTGGAACGACGAGAAGGGATACATGCGCTCCGTCCTTGGCGGCGGCGTCGCCAACGTCATCTTGAACGTGTCGCTCATCATCCCGTTCGGGCTCGTCGGAGCGGCGATCGCGACGATCGCGAGCGAGGCCATCGTGACCGTGGGCATGGCGGTCCGGTACCGCCGCCTGACCGGGACGCTCCTCCCGGCGACGCTGGCGCGCGGCGCGGTGGTCGGCGCGGTGGGCGGGATCGCGCCGGCCGTGCTCGGACTGTGGTTGGGTCTTCCGATCTTCGGGACGCTCGCGCTCGTGGCCCTCGCCACAGGGCTGGCCGGCTGGGCCTCGGGCCTGGTCGACCCCCGCATGTTGATCGCGATTCTCACCCGCCGCCCGTGACGCCGCCTCTCCCTGACCGTTCCGTCCTCGAGGACGCGGTGCGCCTCGTGGAAGCCTCGACACCACGGTCCACGTGACGCAGCCCGACCTCTTGATCGTCGCCCCGTACGCGGGCGGGCACCACGACGAGTACGTGCGGTGGCTCGTGCGCGGGCTCCGCGAGCGGGGCG
>NZ_JBARYR010000058.1:0-9277 GCF_049648075.1 Rubrivirga sp.
GGAGCGTATGGGCGCTGGAGACGTTCATGAGCCAGGCCCAATGAAAACGTCGCGCCGGGCGTCAATCGGCTTGGGTGAGCGCGGCGGTGACGGCCCGGTGATCCGAGAGCCCGGACGGCCCGACGGAGGCCTCGGTGACGGCCCAGTCCCGTGACACCAAGATCCCGTCCACGTTGACGACCGGCGTCTCGTCAGGCCGAGTGGCAGCTGGGAGCCAGCGACCCGTCACTTCCCGGAGGGTACTCGACAGGGTGGCTCGGCTCCACTGATCCGGTGACGCGTTAAAGTCACCGGCGACGATTACAGGGACGGTCTCGCCCTCGATGCGGCGAGCGAGTGCGTCGGCCTCGATGGCATGCTCCGCAAAGAAGTCCCGCAAGTTACCCGGTGTCTCCGCCCAAATCGCGGGGTCGAGCGTCCGCTCCCAACTCCACCCCACCTCCGGGTTGAACGGTCGGAGATGCACGTTGTACACGGCGACCTCCTGTCCCTCCCACTGGACGACGGTCCGGCCATAGACACCAGACCGGGGTTCGGGTGCCGCGAGGTACCCCGACTCGTAGGACACGACTGGCAAACGGCTCAAGGTCACTTGACGACCCGCACCGTCCGTTCCAGCCGTCGAGTCGACGTGGACCGTGTAGCGGCCTGACGCTAGGACTCGGGCCACAACGGGTGCGTAGGGTGCGAAGCTGACTCCGGCCTCTTGGAACACGATCACGTCAGCATCGAGCTGTTCCACGTACGCGACGACGGCGCCCTCACGTGGGTTCGTCGCGCCGACGTTGAGCGTGACCACCCGGAGGGTTGAAGCTGCGGCCGCATCCGAAGTCGGGGGTGCTGTCGTTCGGACGCTCCACCCCATGAACAGAGCTGTTAGCAGGGCCGCGCAGACGCCACCGCCCCGGCGCTTGTCGCGGGCAGCCGCAATCCCGACAGACACCGCTGCGGGAAACGATAGCGGTCCGAGAAAGGGAAGAATGCCAGCAGCTATCTGAGGCCACCACTCCGTCGAGGGCGAGTGCAACCTGGCGGATAGTCCAGAGACCCCGACGGTGACGGCACCGATCGTCCCTGCGTACACGGCTATCCACGCCATCCGACGGCGGCGCCTCTTGGTCCGCCGCGCGCGTCGCGCCTGGCGACGGCGGACGGAGGCCCAGTCCTCTGGAGTCGTCGTTTCGCTTCTCCGGCGCCGAGGCATGGGTTGGTCTAAACAAGTGAGTCTGGAGCCCTACTCTTCAGGCCGCGCGACGTTCATCAAAGTGCCGAGCGAGACCCACCGTCGGCCCGACAGGGGGCTCACGTTTCTCGGACGCGACGCGATGTAGCGGGCCGCCGACACACGCGTCTACTCGTCCTCGAGGGCGTGGCTCAGCAGCCACTCGTAGACCTCGGGGTTGGCGTACGTCTCCGACCACGAGTCGTGACCGACGCCCGGGTAGACCGTGAACCGGACGTCGCCGCCGGCGGCCTCGAGGGTGCGGACCATCCACGCTGAGGCGGCCAGGGGCACGACGGTGTCGGCGTCTCCGTGGAAGGCCCAGACCGGGACGTCACGCGCGGCCGCCAGGCCGATGGGGTTGCCGCCGCCACAAATCGCGACCGCCGCCGCGAACCGCTCCGGCATCCGCTCGATGGCCTCCCACGTCCCAAAGCCACCCATCGACAAGCCGGTGATGTAGACGCGGGACTCGTCGATACGGTAGGTCTCCATCGCCGCATCGAGGGCGGCGGCCACGCGCCCGACCGTCCACCGGCCGCCCTCCGGGACCTGGGGAGCGACGATGACGAACGGGAGGTCTCGCCCTTGGCGACGCTCCTTGATCGGGCCGTGCGTGACGGCGAGGTCCAGATCGCTGCCTCGCTCGCCGGCACCGTGGAGGAAGATCAGGAGCGGCCACTGCCGGTCGAGATCGCCGTACCCCTCGGGGAGCACGACCGCGGCCTGGCCAGAGGCCGAGTCGGTCCAGGATCCGTCGTAGGAAAGCGGGGTTTGTGCAGAGACGGCCACGGTCGTGAGCATGAGGAGGAGAGCGCGCATAGGCAACGGGGCGAGCACGAAGCTACGGGCCACCGTCCTCGAGGACGGGCTACGCCGCCCGCCGGAGACCGTCCGTCCTCGAGGTCGACCGGCGCTCGTCGGCGATCTGGAGGAGCCGGTCGAACTGGGTCTCGGAGATCTCGGGAGGCGTGCGGGTGTTGGGGACCGTGCCGAAGAGCGCGAGCCAGTCGTCGCGTGAGATCGGCGGCGGATCAACGAGGTCGAGGACGCGCGCCCGGCACGCCAGGACGGTGCCACAGTCGGCGGCGCGCTTGAGGCAGACGGCGTCCCAGTCCCCGTCGTGAACGCGGCCGTGCCAGATCGTGAGCGGGACCGGGAGTGGCGGGTTGCCGTCCACGACCAGGTTGCCTGGTGGTCTCATCTGGCGCTCGGCGTACCAGGCCGCTGCCTCGGCGTGCGTCTCGAACCGGCGCTCGACCTCGAGGACGGCGACCAACCGCCAGTGCGCGACGCGGCCGGGCACGTCGCCCCACCGCCCTTTCGTCGTCGTGTAGAGGACGCTGTCGCCGACCCCGAGGCGCGGCACGAACCCGCGTCCCCGACTCGAGGACGTCAGCGCCGGCATCGCGTGCTCGAAGTCCGGCTCCCGCCGGCTCATGCCGTTCGCGTAGGGCGGCAGCGCGTACGCCTCCACGGCTCGGCGGCCGCCCAGCGTCTTGACGAGCGGCCAGTACGAACAGAGGAAGTAGCGACCTCGAGGAGCGTCCATGCTCCAACATCGAGGTCGGGGGCGTCACCGGTCCGTCACTCCTGGAACAGCGCTGCGCTCGGCCGGATGATCGGCACGGGTGTCCCGACATCAGGCTCACGCAGTGACTCGAGTTCGGCCTCGAGGGTTACAAGATCGGCCTCGAGTTCACGGATGCGGTCGAGATCTTCCGGCCTCGAGGTGAGGCGACGTCCCCACACGAACCACCCCAGAATGAGGCCGGCTAACAAGGCGGCCGCGAGCGACAGCGCGATTTGAGAGATGAGGTAGGTCATGGGGTCAGATTAGCGCGTGCCGAGGACGAATACGACGCGGCGGTTTCGGGCACGCCCCTCGAACGTTTCGTCCGAGGTGATGGGCGCGGCCTCCCCGTAGCCTCGCGCCCTGAGCGCCGGGTCGGGCACGCCGGCCTCGATGAGGTACGCCGCGACGGCGTCGGCGCGGTGCTGACTCAGACGCCGATTGGACCGGCTGGTCCCTTCGCTGTCGGTATGGCCTTGGACCTGGACCAAGATCGCCGGGTAGCGCGTCAGGACATCGGCGACGGCGTCCAACAGTCCGCGCGATCCGGGCGCCAGTTCAGCGGTCCCACTCGCGAACGTGATGGCTCCGGTCGAGAGCACGTCTCGCAGCTCGGCCGCGGCCGCCAGAACGTCGGCGTCGTCCGAGCCGGAGACCTCGAGTTGATCCTGCCCCCTCGATGCCCAGTCGGGGTCGCGTGCGGGAGCCCCGATACGGGAGGCCGACGACGAATCGGCGGCGGAAGCGTCCGAGGTGCTGAGCGAATCAGAACCGGACGGTGCGTCTGTGGCCTCCGCGCCTCTGCCGCTCACCTCGAGGTCGTTTCGGAAGGCGCGCACACCGGGGACCGACGACAACACCTCGGAGGCGAGGTACTGCTCGCGCGCGGTCGCCGGGCCGGTCAGCACGACGTCACGGCCCTCGGTCACGACGTGCACGCCTCTGAGGCTCGACGATTCGAGCTCTCGTTCGACTCTCGAGGCGAGGTCGGTCTCGAGGCGTGGGGCCGCCTCCCACACGGTCAGCCCCGTCAGTCCCGCGACGACGAGGAGTCCGAGGATCGTAGCCGAGAAGCGGGACATCGAAGGCGGCGTGAGGGGACGCGCAAGATGCCCCATGACGGGGCACCTTTCAACCGGCGATTCGCCTAAGCCGCGCCGTCTCCCCCGATCCCGACTGTCGAGCTGTTCTTGAGAATCCGGGCCACGAAGAAGCCCTCCAAGAGCTCGTCCGGGAGCACGCGACGCGTCCGCTCGAGGGCGGGATCGAGTGGGCGCCCGCGCCACTCGGTGAGCCCGGCCATCGCGCGGTCCGCGATCGGCCCCGACGTGGGGAGCCCCGCGTCGACGACCTCGATGGCGTCGCCGAACGTACGCAGCGCCTTGGCGACGACGGACTCGTTCTCCTCCGGGGCGAACGTGCAGGTCGAGTAGACGAGCGTGCCCCCGGGCTTGAGCGCCTGAATGCCGGCCCAGAGCAGCTTGACCTGCTTAGACTTCATCTCGCGGATCTTGCGCGCGCTCCAGTAGGCCGTCGTCTCGGGGTCGTGCGTGCGAAAGCGGCCTTCGGTCGAGCACGGGGCGTCGACGAGCACGCGGTCGAAGGACTCGGGCTCGCGGCGCCAGTAGGCCGCGCCGTTGCCCATCCAGGGCAGCACGTTGGTCGCGCCCTGAGCGTAGACGTTGGCCTTGAGCTTGTAGAACCGGGGCCGCACCTTCTCGACGGCCGTCACCTCACCGTCTGGCCCCACGAGCGCCGAGAGCTGGCCGGTCTTGGAGCCCGGCGCGGCGCACAGATCGAGGACGCGGTCGCCCTTTCGGGGTGCGAGCGCGATCGGCGCCATCTGGCTGGACACGTTCTGGACGTAGACGTGGCCGTCCGCGTACGGCCTCGAGGCCATGAGCGCGGCGCGGCCATCGGCCGGGACAGAGTAGGCGCCGGCCAAGCCCTCGACGGGTTCGAGCGGGACGCCCTCGGCACGCAGGTCGGAGATGGTCTCGTCCTCGTCGCGGAGCATCGTGTTCACACGGAAGCCGGTCGCGAGGGGGGCCTCAAAGGAGGCGAGCACGCTGTCGAAGCGGTCCTCAGGGAGGATCTGCTGGAGGCGAGTTACGAACGAGTCAGGAAGCGGCACTTGGGATCCACGGGTCGGAAGCCGGAAGGATCGCCTTTTGAGAGTCGGAAGACCGGGAAAACAGCAAGGAGACGAGGAAGGCACAAGCGTGGAGGACTCGGCCTCGAGGTCGAGCCATCGATTCTTAACCCACTCGTCGCCCTCGAGGACGGACCCAGACAGGCGCCCTCGACGCCTACAGCTCGCCCTTGTAGCTCAACCGGTGCGCCAGGTGGGTCGGCTGCGGAAGCTTCACCTTCTCGGCCAGCCGCAGCGACAGCCGCCCCGCGTCGCGAAGTGTGATCCGGTGCCCGACCGAGACGTAGACGGGCTTGACCCGCTCGCGCGTCCTCAGCGCCAGCCCGACCGTCTCGCCCTTGTGGACGAGCGGCTGCGCGCTCCCCTTGTCGTCCTCGAGGTCGGCGTGGCGCCCGACCAGGATCGACTTGGCGACACCGAGTGCAGGAGCCTCGAGCAGAACGCCCAGGTGGCACGCCAACCCGAACCGGCGGGGGTGCGCGTAGCCCTGCGCGTCCAGCATGTAGACGTCTGGCAGGCTCTCGAGCTGCTCGAGGGCGGGCAGGATGGCCGGCACCTCGCGAAAGCTCAGCAGGCCGGGCACGTAGGGGAACGCGACCGGCCCCTCCCAGATCGCCTGGTCCACCACGGCCCGCTCGTACACGTCGTACACGACCACGGCGGCGCGCACGCGGTCGTCGCGGACGCTCACATCGAGGCCGGCGACCGTCTTGACCGCCTCGAAGTCGAGCGGCTCTTCGCGAACCAACGGCGACAGCTCGCGCTGGATCGCGACGGCCTCGGTCGGCGTGACGTCCCAGTCGTGGGCGTGGTGGAGGTCGAGAGCAGGCACGGCATCGAGGGCGAGAGTCGACCTCGACGCGCAGCACGCCTCGGTGGTCCCCGACGGCGAGCGAGTCAGGCGAGCCCCGTCCTCGAGGGCGAGAGCCGTCACGGCCCCGTCGGTGCCCGCAAGCACGTCGCCCTCGAGGACGGCTACGCGCTTGCGGGCGGGTCCCCGTCCGTCTCCTCGACCGGCTCCGCCGGCGGCTTGTCACGGCGCAGGAACTTGGGCAGCTCCACCTCCGGGAGGCGCGGCATCGTGACGTCGGGCAGGTCCGCGGGGTCCTCCTCGGGCATCACGTCGGCGCCGTCGGTCTCCCTCGCCGGGGTGGTGGCGGCGAACCGGGCCGCGGCGTCGTGGATGGCAGCGACGTCGGGGACGGTGGATGGGCCGTCGCGGCGGGCTTCGTAGGTCGGGCTCAGGATCTCGACGTCAGCCTCGGCGAAGCGGTCCTGGATGTGCTGGTGCATGTCGCTGTAGAGCCTCGACATCCGCATCACCTCCTTGGTGTACGCGTTGAGCTGGTACGCGACGGAAAAATCGCCCAGGGCCGTCTGGAGGACGAACGGAGGCGGCTCGGGCTCCGTCCCGACGGTGTCGCGCGCCGCCTGGATCAGCAACTGGTGGACTTTCGGCCACGGCACGTCGTAGCCGATCGTGATCTCGGTGTTGAGGACGACGCCGCTCCCGTCCCGCGCCATCGCGGAGTAGTTGACGATGTGGTTGGAGAGCACGTTCGCGTTCGGCACCGAGATGTCCTCGTTCTTGGTCGTGCGGATCCGGGTCACCAGGAAGCTTTTCTCGACCACGTCTCCGAACGCCTCCCCGATCCTCACGCGGTCCCCGATGCGGAACGCCCGCGTGTAGGTCAGCACGATGCCGGCGACCACGTTCGAGATCGCCGTCGAGGACCCGAGCGAGATCAGCAGGCCGAAAAACACTGTCAGCCCCTGAAACCCGCGGTTGTTCGCAATCGGCGTGTACGGGTAGATGAGCATCACGCCCATCACGACCAGCAGGAACTTGACGATCTTCCGCGTCGGGTCGGCGAGCTCGGCGTGGAAGCCTTTGAGCTCGGCCTCGCCCCTCGCGACGCGTGTGAAGAGGTAGTCCGCGATCCGAATCGTGTACCGGACGACGGCGATGATCACGATGATCGCGATCACGTTGTCGATCGAGGCCGCGACCGTGGCTCCAAGTTGCCGGAGCGGCGTCAGGGCCGCGCTGAGCAGGTTCTCGCCCCAGCTCTGGGTCCACGCGAACTGGCTGAAGGCGTAGGTCAGGAAAAAGTAGACCAACACGAGCGACAGCGCGATCCGCGTCACGGCCGTCAGCCCTCGGCCGAACCGGGCCACCTGGTCTTTGCCCACGACCTCGAGGGTGCCAATCTTGACGCCGCGGAGGTAGAGGCGCCGGACGGCGACCGTCCGCTGGTCGAGCCAGCCGTAGAGCCAGCCGAGACCACGGAGCGCCAAGATGAGGGCGACGAGCGCGATCGCGGACCGGCCCGCGCCCCACAGCACGCCGCGCAGCGTCGCCTGCTCTCTGAACTCGAGGACGGCCTCGACGATCTGATTGCGGTACCGCGTCGCGGCGAGCGCGCGGTTGAGCCCGAGCGCGGACGCGTCCTCGTCCGTCACGCTCATCACGATCAGGTCGCCGAGCTTGAGTGCCGTCGTGGTCTCGCCATCGACCACCTGGATGGCCGCCGGGTCGATCTCTCGGCTCCGAGCGAGGTCCGCCAACCGGGCCGAGATCCGCTCGGCACGCATCTCTGGCGAGAAGGCGCCGAGATCACCCCACACCTTGAACAGGATCCGACCCACCAGGTCCACGTCGACCCCTTCGCCGAGGACGTCGGCCATCGTCGAGGTCGAGTCCTCGAGGGCGGCGACCGCGGCGGAGTCGAGTTGGACCGCCGCTGAGTCCGACAGCGTGACCACGTTCTCGACCTCTGCGGAGTCGGCGGCGACGCTCGCCGAGTCGAGGGCGGCGACCGACGTGTCCACGGCGGCCGAGGCCAGCGAGTCGACCTGTCCCGTGGCCGGAGTCGCCAGAGCGAGAGCGAGGAGAAGGAGACGAACGGCAGCCACGGGCAGAGGTGAGAGCTCCCCTACGTTACACCGACTCGGCTCGACCGTCTAGCCCGCGTGGCACCACACGAGCCCGACCGGCTCGCATGTCCCCATGTCGACCCCTGCGCTCCCGAGCGCCTCTGCATCGAGGGCGACCTCGACCCAGACGCTCTCGACGTCTTCGCACGCGAGCGTGAGCACGAACCGCTGAGCGGCCGTCCGGCACCGTTCTCGGAGGTGGGCCTGGTGCCCGACCTCGGGCGACCGGCGGACCGTGACCATGACCCACTCGCCGTCGGCGGTGCCCTCGGGTCGGTGCTCGTCGGCGAGCGTCCGGGCAGCGCCCTCGAGGTGGACGAACGCGCACGGCGACGACGCGAACGCTCCCGACACGGAGCCCGCCTCGTCCATCGCGTACCGAACCGCCTCGAGGAGGAAGGCGGGAGCGGGCGGGGAGTGCTGGACGGCGAATCCGATCACGGGTCGGGAGGCTGGAGTGACCGGACGTGTCCAAGCTGTATGCCAACGCCTCTCGCCCAGGGTCCTGATACGCCCTCGAGGTACGGTTCACGGCATTCTGTCTTCCGCTTTGTCACGCTCCGCCCCGGGCTCTCTCTCCAGTGAACGGAGTGGTCCGTCCTCGAGGACGACGCTCTCACCGAGGACGACTTCCCGCCGTCGGGCGGTTTCGTACGGCCTCGAGGGCGAGAAGCTTCGGGGCGCATTCACACGTCTGGGGGCTCGGCGCCTTGCCGTGCGCTCCCGGCGCGGGGTATGTTCGTGGCCCTTCGATCGGGTGCCTTGCGGCCCTGACTCCGGGCTCTTAGCTCAGTTGGTTAGAGCGCGTCGTTGACATCGACGAGGTCACTGGTTCGAATCCAGTAGAGCCCACTCCAGACGAAGTTGAAGCTTCCTGTGACCAGCAGTGGGGCTTTTCTCGTTTTGTGGTACGGGAAAAGGTACAGAAGCAGCTTCGCTGGCCGTTTATGCCACCCCGCTGGGCGAGCTAGGCTCGGTCTCGGGCCGCGAGAAGGCGCAGCCCGTTCAGGCTGACCACGACCGTGCTCCCCTCGTGGCCCACGACTGCCAGGGGTAGCGGGAGCCCGACCGTCAGGATCGAGGCCACCATCACCCCGATCATCCCGAACGAGATGGCGAGGTTGACCGCCAGCGTACGTCGCGTCCGATGGCTCAGCCCGAGGAGGTAGGGGATCTTGCCCAGGTCGTCGGCCATGAGCACCACGTCGGCCGTCTCGAGGGCCACGTCGGTTCCGGCCCCGCCCATTGCGATCCCGAGCGTGGCCGCCGCGAGCGCGGGCGCGTCGTTGACCCCGTCCCCCACCATCGCGACGCCGCCCCACTCGGCCTCGA
This sequence comes from Rubrivirga sp., assembly GCF_049648075.1. GTDB lineage: Bacteria > Bacteroidota > Rhodothermia > Rhodothermales > Rubricoccaceae > Rubrivirga. The sequence goes on from NZ_JBARYR010000058.1 coordinate 9,217, forward strand.
GGTCGCGGACGAGCGCCACCTTGGCCTCGGGCAGCAGGTCGGCGTAGACCGCGTCCACACC
>NZ_JBARYR010000059.1:0-15361 GCF_049648075.1 Rubrivirga sp.
CCTCGAGGACGCGGACCGACGGCTCGAGGAGCTGGCCGGGACGGCTCGGCTCGGCGCGCTCGCCCGCGATGGCGTCCGCGTCGTGATCGGTGGCCGGCCGAACGCGGGTAAGTCGACGCTCCTCAACGCGCTGGTCGGGGAGGACCGCGCCATCGTGAGCCCGACCGCCGGGACCACGCGCGACGCCGTCGAAGCCGACGCCGAACTCGGGGGGCTCCGCATCCGCTTTCTCGACACCGCAGGTCTCCGGGAGACCGCCGACGCCATCGAGGCCGAGGGCACGCGGCGCGCCCGCGCCGCCATCGACCGCGCCGACGTCCTGCTCTACGTCGTGGACGCGACGCTCGGCCTCGATGCGGAGGAACGCGCGTTTCTCGACGACCGCCGCGACGTGCCGGTCGTGCTCGTCGCCAACAAGTCCGACCTCGATGGAGCTCTCGCCCTCGACGGCGCGATCCCGATCTCGGCTCAGTCCGCCCTCGAGGACGCGTCGGCGCTGGGCGAGCTACGATCGCTCGTCCTCGAGGCCGTTCAAGCAGGCGGGCTGGACTCCGCTGCGGCGGGCGGCGTGTTGGTCAACGAGCGGCACCGCGCCCACCTCGAGGCCGCGCGCGACGCGGTTGGGCGAGCCCAGTCCGCCCTCGAGGACGGGACGGGTGGCGACACGTTGTCGCTCGACCTGCGAGCGGCCATGCACGAGTTGGGACTGGTGACCGGCGCGGTCACAACGGAGCACGTCCTCGATGCGGTGTTCTCCCAGTTCTGCATCGGGAAGTAGCGCCCGAGCTCCTGCCGCGCGTGTTCGATCGGTTCGTCCGCGCCGACGAGAGCCGGTCCTCGAGTGACGCTGGACTCGGCCTGGCCATCGTCAAGCGGATCGCCCAGCTCCACGGCGGGACCGTCCGCGTCGAGAGCACGCTGGGTACCGGCTCCACGTTCTCGCTCGTCCTGGCCATCGCGCCGATCCCGACCTCGAGGGTGGCGTCCTCGAGGTCGAGCGAAGCCGTTCCCGCGTAGCACGCTATCCTTGGGCGAACTCTCCTCGCCCGACATGCGCTCTCTTTTCCTGGCTGTCGTCCTCGCCTCGGCGGTTCACGCCCAGGCGGATCCCGCCGACGTGTCCTCGATCGACGCGATCATGTCGTCGGTCTACGAAGTGATCTCGGGGCCGGCCGACGAAGAGCGCGACTGGGACCGGTTTCGCTCGATGATGCACCCCGAGGCGCGCCTGATCCCGACCGGCGAGCGCGACGGCGTCACATCGGCGAACGTGTTCGACGTCGACGGCTACGTCGAGGTCGCGGGCCGAAGCTTCCGCGACTCGCCGATCTTCCAGGGTAAGGGGTTCTACGAGGTCGAGGCCGCGCGCCGCGTCGAGCGCTACGGCTCCATCGCCCATGTCTGGAGCACCTATGAGAGCCGCCTCGACCCGTCGGAGGAGCCGTTCGCGCGAGGCATCAACTCGTTTCAACTGATGTGGGACGGCGAGCGCTGGCACGTGATGAACATCCTGTGGCACCAGGAGACCGACGACACACCCATCCCAACGCCGTACCTGCCGGAGTAGCAGCCAGCGTCCTCAAGGCCGTCACGGTCAGGTCGCTCATCGTCCTCGACGACGGACCGCGCGACTCTTCGAGAGTACCAGCCTCGAGGTCGGCCCTACGCCTGCGCCATCGTGGCTTCCGAGAAGTGGTGGGCCTCCGAGTTGGCGTAGCGGAGCTGCCACGTGTCGAGTTGCTCCTCGGACAGGTCCGCGACCATGTCTGCGACCTCGTCGATGGAGGAGTCCACGTCGTCGAACAGGCCCTGCATCGGTTCGGCATCGGACGTCATCGAGATCCAGACCTTGATCGACGTGAGTTGGTTGAGGATGCGGTCCTGAAGCATCTCCCGGATGTCGTGGATCGCTTTGGCACGGAGCCGCCGTTGCCGCTCGCGGTCGGCCCACTGGATGGCGACCTGGAGCGAGAGCATTCCCGCGAACGCGAGGGCTCCGGTGTAGATCACGTCGATGCTGCTTAAGAACATCGAGATGACTACGATCAAGAAGAGGGCTGTCGAGGCCGCGAGATAAATCTCAAACCGTCGCAGGACGTGGGAGCGTAGGGTCGTGGCCATAGGTGGCACGGGGAGCCATAGGAGGCACGGGGAAATCCTGAGAGACATCGACCCATCGTTCCTGCAGTTAAATCTGTGGAGTTCTTTTCTCAGACGCGTCACTCTAGGAGCTCTGTAGAGCCATCGATCGCTCCTATCATCGGGGGAGATAGAGGTCGGTCCCATGAATCCTTCAGACTCGTACGACGTCGTCGTGGTCGGCGGCGGCCACGCTGGGGCGGAGGCTGCCCACGCCTCTGCTCGCCTCGGCGCGCGGACGCTGCTGGTGTCGATGAACCTCGACACCTTGGGTGCCATGTCCTGCAATCCCGCCATCGGCGGCGTGGGCAAGGGGCAGATCGTGCGCGAGATCGACGCGTTGGGCGGCTTGATGGGCCGGGTCGCCGACGCGACCGGGATTCAGTTTCGGATGCTCAACAAGGGCAAGGGGCCGGCCGTGTGGAGCCCGCGTTGCCAGAGCGACCGCGCGCAGTACGCCGCCGCCGTCCGGGCCGCCCTCGAGGACACGCCGAACCTGTTCTTCCGCCAGGACCAGGTCGTGGACCTCCTCACTCGAGGACGAGACGGCGACCCCGGATCAGGTCTGGGACAGGCTCTCGAGGTCGCGGGCGTGGTCACGCAGACCGGCTTGGAGATCGCGGCGCGATCGGTGATCGTGACGAGCGGGACGTTCCTCAACGGGACCATCCACCTGGGCGAGCAGCAGTTCGGCGGCGGCCGAGCGGGCGCGCGTGCGGCCGTGGGCCTGAGCGCCTCCCTCGAGGGCTTGGGCTTCGAGTTGGGACGGCTCAAGACCGGCACGCCACCGCGCATCGACGGTCGGACCATCGACACGTCGGCGTGCGACGAGCAGCCGGGCGACGCCGACCCACGTCCGTTCTCGCACCTCACCGACTCGCTTACGCAGGAGCAGCGCTCGTGCTGGCTGACGTACACCAGTCCCGAGGTCCACGACGTCTTGCGGACCGGCTTCGAGCGCTCGCCGATGTTCGCCGGCCGCATCGAGGGCCAGGGACCGCGCTACTGCCCGTCCATCGAGGACAAGATCGACCGGTTCGCGGACAAGTCTCGGCACCAGCTCTTCCTCGAGCCCGAGGGCTGGGACACGCACGAGGTCTACGTCAACGGCTTCTCGACCTCGCTCCCGGAAGACGTCCAAACTGCGGCGCTACGGCTCGTTCCCGGCTTGGAGGGCGCGCACGTCCTGCGGCCGGGCTACGCCATCGAGTACGATTACGTGCCGCCGTACCAACTTCGGTACACGCTCGAGACGAAGCGCGTCGGCGGGCTCTTCCTGGCGGGCCAGATCAACGGGACGACGGGCTACGAGGAGGCCGCCGGGCAGGGACTCATGGCCGGCATCAACGCTGCGCGGCGGCTCGGCGATCAAGGGGGCGTGGTCTTGGGCCGCGACCAAGCCTACCTCGGCGTGTTGATCGACGACCTGGTGGCGAAGGGCACTGACGAGCCGTACCGCATGTTCACCTCGCGCGCCGAGCACCGCCTGCTGCTCCGCCAGGACACGGCCGACCGACGCTTGACGCGCCTGGGCCACGCCCTCGGCCTGGCCGACCTCGAGCGGGTCCGTCGCGTGGAGGCCAAGGAGGCCGCTCTGTCCCAGACACTGGCCGCCCTCGAGGCCGAGAACGCGACGCCGGACGCCGTCAACCCCTACCTCGAGGCCGCAGGCACGACGCCGATCTCAGAGCCGACACGACTGGCGAAGCTGGCGCTGCGCCCTCAGGTGGAGCTGTGGGATATGCTCGGAGCGACGGGCCAGCGAGGCTTGATCGCCTCCGGCCCCGGCATGGAACGAACGGAAGAACTGGCCCAGATCGAGCTCCGCTACGCCGGCTACGTCGAGCGCGAGCGCGAGTTGGTGGCCCAGATGCAAAGCCTGGAGCGCTGGCGCGTGCCCGAGTCGTTCGACTACGACGCCGTTGGCGCGATCACCCTCGAGGCGCGCGAGAAGCTGTCCCGCATCCGCCCCGACACGTTGGGGCAAGCGTCGCGCATCTCGGGCGTCAGCCCGGCCGATGTTCAAGCGCTGATGGTCCTCCTCAAGCGTCACCGCGCGCCGTCGGGCGACGGGTCCGCTGGCTGCGCCGGCCTCGCGGCTCTCGAGGTCGAGACCCCGGCTTCGGTCTAGCTTCGGCCCATGCTCTCCGTCCCGTTCGACCTGTCCGGCTCCCAGCGCGCCACGCTCGACGCCTACGTCGCGGAGCTCGAGCGTCTCAACCGGCGCGTCAACCTGGTCGCCCGTCCGGCCTCGAGGGCGGACTTGGAGCGGCACGTCCGGCACTGCTTGGCGCTCGCGGCCAAACCCTTCCCCCACGGCGCGACGGTCGTGGACTGGGGCAGCGGCGGAGGACTCCCCGCCGTCCCGCTCGCCGTCGCGTTTCCCGACCTCGAGGTCGTCGCGGTGGATACGGTGGGAAAGAAGACGGAGACCGTCAAGTTGGTCTCGCGTCGCCTGGACATCACGAACCTGGCGGCGTGGAACGGGCGTGCCGAGACCTACGACGGGCCGGCGCCCCACGTCTCGGTCAGCCGCGCCACGGCGCCGCTCGCGACGCTGTGGGCCTGGCACACGCGTGTTTGCCAACCGATCGACCTCGAGGGCGACGTGTGGTCGGGCCTCGTCTGTCTCAAGGGCGGCGACCTCGAGGGCGAGATCGCCCAACTTCATGAGGTTGCCCCCGACGTGGAGGTCACGGTGTCCGGCCTCGAGGACGTGCTCGGGCCGGAGTGGTCGGACAAGTCCATCGTCCAGGTAACCGGGCTGTAACGCCATCGAGGTCGACCCGCGGCGCGGCCGTCCTCGATGGTGTTCGCGACCTCGATCACGCCTGTAGCGCCGTTGCATGCAACGGCGTCGATCAGGTTGTCCGAACTGTCCTCGAGGTCGGCATCCTCGAGGTCGGGCGGCCCACCGCATGGATCCCCGCGTGCGCGAGGATGACCCGGTTATTGGGTAAGCCGTGGACGGAACTCCGAGGGCCGGGGGGCACCGCGCCCTCGAGGGCGAACCAGAAAAAAACGCGCCCACCGGGTGCGGGCCGGTGGGCGCGGGTCGCGGAGGGCCTGTGGTGGGCGGCCCGCCGAGAGGGGGGGAGGCCGGCTAGTAGCGGCCTCGGTAGCGGTCGCCGCCGAACCGAAGTCCGAAGGTCAGCGTGAGCGACTGGTTCCGGTAGTCCGGCGCGACGTCGAGGGCGGGGTCGAAGTCGACGGCGTCGGTCAAGCCGAACGCGTACCGGGCTTCGACAAATGTGGCCCCCGAGCCGATGTCGAGCCCGACGAGCGCGCCGTAGTCCGTGTTGGTGTCGAGCTCGTTGACGAACGAGTCCCCGCCGTCCTCGACGGCGACCTCGGACGAGAGCGGGACACCGACGTAGCCGCCGGCCGAGACGCCGACGTCCAGGAGCGGGCCGACGGGGAGGGCGAGCCGGAGCGTGGCCGGGACCTCGAGGTAGTCGAGCCGAGTCGTCTCCTGGTAGGGCAGGCCGAACTCGTCCTCGAAGACGGCGCCTTTCTGGGTGTAGAGGGCCTCGACCTGGACGCCGAGCGACGGCGACAACGGGACCAAGACGCCGGCCCCGGCCGTGAAGCCGAGCCGAGGTTGGTCGACGAGCTCGTCCTCAAACAAGAAGTCGACGTCATCGCCGGAGAACGTGGCCGTCGCCAGGCCGCCCTTGACGACGAACTGGGGCTGGGCAGAAGCGGGAGCGGCCGCGAGCGAGAGAACGGCGGCGAGGAGGAGTGTGCGCATGGGATCAAAGAGTGGTGGGGAAGCTGCGCCATCGAGGTCGGAGGTCCGTTCCTTCGGCAGGCTCAGAACGGGCTCTCGAGGCGATGTCCTTCAAGCCGCGCGCCAACGACGACAGGTCTCAGAGAACGCAGTCTTTATGGCCCAGAACGGACCTCGGGACTGAAAGGGGCGTTGACAAATCAGTGTCACCCGTCCGATTCTGCGGACACCTCTGCCCGTCTCCGTCGTCACCCACGCGGTCTCGCCGCGACTCCTGAATGGCCCGATCTGATCGCTCCCTCAACAAGACCGAGCGCCTGTTCGCCCTGGTCCTCCTGCTCCAGAACCGGCCGAACATGACGAGCCGCGATCTGTCGGAGCACTTCGGCGTGAGCCGGCGGACCATCTTCCGCGACCTCCGAACGTTGGGCGAGAGCGGCGTCCCGCTCACCTACGCCGAGACCGGGGGCTATGAGATCTTGGAGGGCTACCAGCTTCCGCCCCTGATGTTCAGCGCGCGTGAGGCCGCGACGCTCTTGGTCGGCACCGGCTTCACCAAGCTCCAGCCCGACGCCTCGCTCCGCACCGACGCCGACGCCGTCGCGATGAAGATCCGCAACGTGCTCCCCGAGCCCGTCCGCGACTACATCGACCGGTTGCAGGAGCGGACGGTGCTCGCGCCGTTCAACGAGGTCCGCGACCGCGGCGCGACTGGCGACGAGCAGGGCCTGTGGTTCGAACTCTCCGAAGCCATCGCGCGCCAGCGCAAGGTCAAGATGACCTACTATGTGGCGTCCCGCGACGAAGAGACCGTCCGCGAGGTCGACCCGCTCGGTCTGGTCTACTACTCGGATCACTGGAACCTGATCGCCTACGACCACCTGCGCGACGACATCCGCAACTTCCGGCTCGACCAGATCAAGAAGCTCCGCACCCGGTTCGACCGCTTCGAGGCGCCCGCCGGATTCGACCTCAAAGAGCACCTGCGTGAGCGCGGCACGAGCCCGGAGAACGTCAGGATGCAAGTCCGCTTCCGCAACCGCGCCTGGCGGTGGGCACGCACCCAGGTCCCAGCCGACATCGAGCAGGAGCTCCCGCAAGACGGCTGGACCGAGGTCACGTTCGAGTTCGAGAACGTCGCCTACGTCGCCAAGTGGCTGCTCCGCTACGGCACCGACGTCGAGGTCGTGTCACCCGACGAGCTTCGCGACGAGGTGATCCGACAGGCACAGTCTGTGGCCGACATGTACGCCGCCGTGGCCACCTGATCGACTCCGAAGTCCACGAGCGCCCCGTGTTGATTGCTACGCCCGCAGGATTCGGGTCCTGGATCTACGTCCTCGAGGACGGAGACGAGCCTCTCGCGACGATCAAGCCGCCCTCGATCCTGAACAAGTCAGGGGAGATCACGATGGGAGCGGTGCCGTTCGCCATCGAGGCCGAGGGGCTGACCGGCGGGACGCTCCGGCTCCTGTTCGAGGGGCTCGTCGTCGCGACGGCCGAGCGGCAGACGTCGTTCTGGCGTCGATACCACGTGACCCTCGACGCTAGCCTAGCGGTCGACACCCCGACCGATCTCGTCCTCGCATCGCAGTTCGGAATCCGCGCTTTCGCCCTCGAGGCCGACGGCGAGCGGCTCGGCATGATTCGCAGAGCGAGCCTGCTGCGCCGGAATGCCGAGGTCGAGATTCTTGAGTCGGTCCCCCTCGTCGTCAAGGCGTTCTGCCTCGCCGTCGTGCTCGTCGAGTGGCGTCGGTCGTCGTAGGAGTCGACCTCGAGGGCGGACACGAAAAAACCGGCCCCGAGGTCGTCCTCGAGGCCGGCGCAAGCGGGGAGGCCGTGCTCTAGACCACCTTAAAGTCGGCGCGCGTGCCGACGGCGGTCTCCACGATGTTCGTCACGTCGACGGTGACGTCGCCCTCACCGTGGGTCGTCTTGTGGTAGATGGTGCCCTCAAACGTGGCCTCGTCGATGTCGGTCGTGATGGCATCGGAGTCCTCGTTGGCGAAGAAGACGCCCCGGTACTGCTTGCCTTCGAACGTGTCGATGGGGAAGACGTAGCCCTGGCCGTCAACACCGGCGAGCTTGGCGTCCTGGAGTTCGTAGAGAGACAAAGTGGAACCTCAAAAGTGGTGAAACAAAAGGAGATCGGGAGTGCAACAACGCGCCGAGAGAACAGAGCGCGGCGCGCTGGGCCGACCTATCATTCAATGGCAAAATACCCTCAGGGTTTCCCCCACGTTATGAATCGTCTGTCTCTCGCGGGCCTCGTCGTCGCCGTCTTGGTCGGCGTGTCCGGCTGCACGGCGGGCTCCGCCATCGCCGATCCAGGCTCGCCCTCGAGGACGACGTTTACCGTCCTGCAGATCAACGACGTGTACGAGATCACGCCCGTCGAGGGCGGACGAGCCGGCGGGCTGGCTCGCGTCGCCGGGCTCCGTCAGCAGCTCTTAGCCGAGGGCACGCCGGTCGTGACCGTCATGGCGGGCGACTTCCTGAGCCCGTCCGCGCTCGGGACGGCCCGCGTCGAGGGCGAGCGGCTCTACGGCAAGCAGATGGTGGCGGTGCTCAACGCTCTCGGCCTCGATGCGGCGGCCGTCGGCAACCACGAGTTCGACGTCAGCGAAGACGCGCTCCAGGCCCGCATCGCCGAGGCCGACTTCCCGTTTGTCTCGGCCAACATCGTCCGCCCCGATGGCTCGCCCTTTCCCAATGTGGCACCGCGCGTGGTCCTCGACCTCGAGGCCGCTGACGGTCCCGTTCGCGTCGGCATCGCGAGCGTCGTGCTGCCCTCCAACGAAAAACCCTACGTCCGCTACCTCCCCGCCGACTCCACCCTCCGTGCCGAGGTCGCCCGGCTGGACCCGGTCACCGACGTCGTGATCGGACTGACACACCAAGGCTTCGCCGCCGACGCGACGGCCGCCGCCACGATTCCCGGCCTCGATGCGGTCATGGGCGGGCACGAGCACGAGAACGTGCGCGCCTATCGCGGCCCCAACCTGACGCCGGTCATGAAAGCCGACGCCAACGCCCGTACGGCCTACGTCCACCGCTTCACGCTCGACCGAGCGACCGGTACCCTCGAGGTCGACTCAGAGCTCGTCCCGATTACGTCCTCGACGCCGGAGGATCCGGCCGTCGCGGCCATCGTGACCGAATGGGTCGAGGTCGCCTCGGCGGGCTTCCGCGCCGATGGGTTCGATCCTGACCGCGTGGCCGTCGTGACGACGGAGACCCTCGACGGGCGCGAGAGCACGGTCCGCACGCGGCCCTCGAGGCTGGGCGGCCTGATCGCCGACGGCTTTCGTCGCGCTGCCGGCGTCGAGGTCGGGCTGTTCAACGGCGGCTCGATCCGCGTCGACGACGTGCTCGGTGCCGGGCCGTTCACCGAGTACGACGCCATCCGCGTGCTTCCTTTCGGCGGCGAGGTCGTGACCGTCGAGATGCCGGGCGCGTTGCTCAGCCGCGTCCTCGATCAAGGCGTCGCGAACGCCGGGACGGGCGGGTTCTTGCAGACGGCCGGCCTCGAGGGCGGACCCGGCGCGTGGCGCATCGAGGGCGCCGCCCTCGAGGGCGATCGCCTCTACACGGTCGCGACCAACGACTTCCTGGTCACAGGTCGCGAGACCGGGCTGGACTACTTCGACGCCGAGACGAACCCGGACGTCACACTCATCGGCGAGCACGGCGACGTCCGGCGCGCCCTCATCGACGAATTGGCGCGGACGTACCGCTAGGCTCCGGGCCGGCGGCAGATCCGCGTGTCGCCGTTGATGGCCGTGATCGTGATCTCGAACTCCAGCGTCGCGCACGACGGAATCCCGACGCCACCGTCTCGCCCTTCGATCTCGCCCGACCCGTAGCCCAGGCTCGGCGGGATGATGACGCGCCTCGTCTCGCCGACTTGCTGTGCGGCCATCCCGAGCACGAAGCCGGGAATCAGGCTGCCCGCGGTGTAGAAGGTGTTGGAGGGCTGGCTCGTAAAGATGAAGTTCAGCGTCCCCTCGTCGAACGTCCCCGACCCGTCCGCCAACCGACCGACGTAGCGGAGGGACACGCACGCGTTGGTCGCGACAGTGTCGCCGAGTTCGGTCTCTTCGGGCGAGATGTCCTCGAACGAGAACGGAACGTCGTCGGTGCAGACCCCCTCCGTGGCAGAGCTGTCGCAGCCCGAGAGCGCGGGCGTCCCTGAGAGGACGAGGACAGAGAGGAGAACGGTGGCGAGCGGTCCGAAAACGCGCATGGGGTCCGGGGAAGTCGGCCCGGAAGCTAGGTGGGTCCTGTGCGGCGTGGCCTCGTCGGACGCCTTTTCACCCCGTCCGCGTCGGCTGTGACAGCATTCTATCAGGTCAGGGAGAGGCTGTCTCCGACCTCGAGGCGGGTGCCTTCACCCTCTGCGGCGGGCGTCCTCGAGGCCGAGACCTGAGGCGGCTTAGGTTGAATGTTAGGTTTTTCGCAGTAGGTTGTCTCTCCACCGGCACTCTCTCTCATGCGTACGACTCTCCTTCTCACCGTCTTGCTCGCGGCGTCCGTCACCGTTCAGGCGCAGGACATGCCCACGGCTGCTCCTGCCGATGTTGAGTCACCCGAGACCATTGTTCAGGCGGTCTACGCGTCCCTCGAGCGTGCGCCCGGCGATCAGTTCGACTGGGATCGGTTCCTGTCGCTCTATCTCCCCGAGGCCATCCTGATGCCTAACACCGAGCAGTTGGGCGGTTCCGAGCGGAGGTTCACTCCGCAGAAGTACGTGGACTACATCCAGGCCATCTACGACGCCGCCGACTACATCGGGAGCCCGGCCGACACCGGGTTCGAGGAGAAGGAGATCCACAACGTGACGCACCGCTTAGGAGACGTCGCGCAGGTGTTCAGCACCTACGACAAGTTTGCGTGGCAGGGCGATGAGAGCCTTGGCCGCGGCATCAACAGCTTCCAACTCGCATACCGTGGCGGCCGGTGGTGGATCGTCTCGGGCATCTGGGACGAGGAGACCGGTGCTGGTCCGATCCCCGACCAGTTCCTGAGCGAGTAGCCGACAGACTCCGCCTCAGCCAGAGGGCTCGCCCTCGAGGGCGGACGAAGGGTTCGGCCCCGAGGACGCTGGTACGTGTGGCGGAGCCGACCTCGAGGTCGCTACACGCCGAGCGCGTCCGTGTCGATCGAGGACAGGTGCGTCGTGAGGGTCTCGAAGCCGAGCCGGTCGCGGGCGTCGTCCCACCCGGCCCACTCGACGGCCTCGATGCCCTCCCGCTTCTCGGGCTTGAAGGACTCGGCGGTCGTGGTCATGGCGTACCAGTACGTGGTCTTGACGGCGTAGGCCTGGGCCTTGGGCCAGATGTAACCGTGGGCGGTCGTCCCCAAGTGGGCCGTGACAGACAGCTTCTTTTGCTTGATGCCGACTTCCTCGGCCACCTCGCGAACGGCCGTCTCGCGGACGCTCTCGCCGGGGTCGAGCTTGCCCTTCGGCAGGTCCCACGCGCCGCGGCGGAAGATGAGCAGCACCTCGAGGTCGCTCTCGTCCCGACGCACGACGTAGCCTCCGGCTGCGATGATCGGCGCCGGGCGCCAGTAGTCGCCGTCGACGTCGATGTTCAAGACCGCCGAGCGCGGGACGTGCGCCGTGGTGTCGCCGTTGAGGGTCAGGCCTGCCGGGTCGAGGACGAGGACGCGGCCCGTCACGCCGTCGGGGGAGATGGCTGCGCCCTCGGCGCCCTCGAGGGTGCGGTAGAGCCGGTAGGGCTCGCCGTCGGCGCTCCAGCCACTTTCGGGGAATCCGTGGTCTCGGACGAACGTGGGCAGGAACAGGAGCACGGGCAGCGTCGGGGGCGTGGCGTAAGATCGCAGCAACGGGCACGCTCTACCGATCCCCTCGTTCCTCCCCTCTCATTATGGCCTACGACGTTGATCTCTTGGTTCTCGGCGGAGGCGCCGCCGGCCTGACCGCCTCCGGGACCGCCGCAAACCTGGGCGCCAAGACCATGATGGTCGAGCGTGACCGCTTGGGCGGCGACTGCACGTGGACCGGCTGCGTCCCCTCGAAAACGCTGCTCCACGCCGCCGACCTGCGCGCGTCCTCGAGGGCGTTCGTCGAGCGCTTCGCCGAAGAAGGCGCGACGTTGCCTGACGCCAACTTCCAGGCCATCATGCGCGACGTCCACGAGGTCCGCCAGGAGGTCTACGACGACGCCGACGACCCGGCCATCTTCGAGGGCTTCGGCATCGAGGTCGTCAAGGGAGACGCGCGGTTTACCGGGCCGCACTCGGTCCGCATCGAGGGCGAAGACGGCGACCGCGACGTGACATTCCGCAAGGCCATCATCGCGACGGGAGGCCGCGCCGCGCCGCCTCCGATCACGGGCTTGGAGGACACGCCCCACCTGACCAACGAGGGCCTGTTCGAGATCACGACGCAGCCGGAGCACCTGGTCATCGTCGGCGCCGGACCCATCGGGTGCGAGATGGGGCAGTCGTTCCGGCGGCTGGGTTCGCGTGTGACGGTCATCGACCGCGCGGGCGAGATCCTGGGCAAAGACGACGCCGACCATGCGGCCATCCTGCGCGGCGTCTTGGAGGACGAAGGCATCGAGTTCGTGCTGGGCGCGAGCGTCGACCGCGTCGAGGGCGACGACGGCGCCATCACGGCGCACGTGACGGTCGGCGGTGAAACGCGGGCCATCGAGGGCGACCGGCTCCTGATCGCGACGGGGCGGAAGCCCAACGTCGAGGACCTCGGCCTCGAAGACGCGGGCATTGCGTTCACCAAGAAGGGAGTGACGGTCAACAACCGCTGCCGAACGAACCTGGGTCACGTCTGGGCCGCGGGCGACTGCACCGGCGAGTACGCGCTGACCCACATGAGCGAGCACATGGGCAAGCAGGCGGCCACGAACGCCATCCTGCGCGTGCCGGCCGCCATCGACCGGGACGGCATCACCTGGACCACGTTCACGACGCCGGAAGTGGCCCAACTCGGCCCGACCGAGGACGAACTCCGTGGTCAGGGGAAGGCCTTCGTGACGTACCGCTTCCCGTACACCAAGGTCGACCGCGCGATCACGGAGCACGCGACGCAGGGCCACGTCAAGATCCACGCGACCAAGTGGACGGGCAAGATCCTGGGCGCGAGCGTCGTCGGCGAGCGGGCCGGTGAGCTGATCTCGATCTACGGCGTCGCCAAGAAAGCCGGCGTCTCGGTGCGGTCGATCTCGGACACCATCTTCCCGTACCCGACCTACGGCCTGGGTGCGCGCCGCGCGGCGGACCAGTACTACATCCAAAAGGCGTTCCCGGCGTTCGTCGACGTGGTCAAGCGGGTGTTCCGCTACCGAGGCACGACGCCTCCGCCGCCGGACCCGAACCGGGTGCTGTAGGCACCCTTCGGGTGGGGCATGGGACGCTTCGGGGCCGCGGATTCGTCCTCGAGGACGTGGATCGCTTGAGATCGCCTACGACGTCCCCTCTTCCTGAGGGTGAGGGGCCGCGATGGTCGTTCGTCCTCGAGGTCGCAAGCGGTCACGGCACGCCGTGCCCCTACGTCCCTGACTTGCCTCGAGGGCGCCTTACGCCGTCGCGCCGATCGCCTCGCCCATCCGAACGACCGTCCCGGCCTCGAGGGCGCTGTCTAGATTGACGCGCCCGTCCTCGAACGCGAGCACGACGCTGCTGCCCAGCAGGAACCGCCCGATCTCGGCGCCCTTCTCGACCTCGAGGTCGTAGCGCGTGACCTGTCGCGAGCGGTAGGGCGAGGCGGGGCCGTCCCAGACCGTCTCGATGCTCGCCACGATCATGGCGCCCACCATCACGACCAGCATCGTGCCGGCGGCGGTCTCGAACTCCATGACTAGGCGCTCGTTGACCGCGAACAAGCCCTGGACGCCGGCCTCGGTCGTGGCGTTGACGGAGAACAGCTTGCCGGGGATGGCGACCGTCCGGGTTAGGCGCCCCGCGAGGGGGAGGTGGACGCGGTGGTAGTCGCTCGGCGAGAGGTAGATGGTCGCGAACGCTCCGCCCTCGAAGGCCGGGCTCGCACAGACGTCGGCGAGGGAGCGGAACGGGTAGCGGATGCCCTTGGCCTGGATCAGCTTGCCGTCCTCGATGATGCCCGTCTGGCTCACGGCGCCGTCCGCTGGGCTGGCGACGGAGTCCGGCGCGGTGTCGATGGGCCGAGCGCCGGGCACGAGCGACCGGCTAAAAAAGTCGTTGAACGAGTCGTAGGCCTCGAGGTCGGGCCGCTCGGCCTGGGCCATGTCGACGCCGTAGGCGCGGGCGAACGCTTTGATGAGCGGCTTGCGGATCCAGATCCTCGAGGTCGACGCTAGGCGCCCCGCCGCGCGCGAGAGCCCGTGCTGGGGCAGGATCTTCTGAAGCCGGACGAACGCGCTCATGGTCTCGAGAGAGGGGACCGACACTACCGGGCAGCGTCGGCGGCGGTTCTTCGGCCGTCCCTGGGGGCGCTATCCAAAATCGAGGAAGCGCGCCCGTTCGCTCGGCGTCGGGATGCGGCACTCGTCTTTCTTGCCGAAGACGCGGTACCGGCTCTTGGCGATGCCTCGGTAGATCGGCTCGCGGATCGCGCGGGGAACAGCGAGACCCGCACGAGCGAGTCCGCTCCACGGCGCGTCGAGGCGGCGGCCGACCTCGAGGGCGGCGTCGGAGCCGATGTGAATCTGTCCGCTCTCGTCCACCAGGACCAGGCTCGCGAGGTAGTCGGCCTCCAAGCCGGCGCGGTCGAGGTAGGGCGTCGCGACATCGCTCTGGAGCGAGGCGAAGCGGAACCGCTCGGCGCGGTCGTGGCGCATCACGAACTGGACGGCGCCGTCGCACAGGTTGCAGACGCCGTCGAACAGCAGGATCGGGTTGGGCTCGCTCATGCCTGGGGCGTGATCTCGACTCGGTATCGGCCTCGAGGACGCGATCTCGAGCGAAGAACGCACGAGTCGGCCTCGAGGGCAGGCCTGAACATCGGCTCGCGGAAAAAGATCGAGCCGGGTGCGACCGTCTGCTGGGATCGCTTGTCTTGTGGGTACGAACCGCCCCCGGTCCCCCATGACGTTCGCCGCCGCCCTCGCTCCCCACTACGACGACGCGCTCCGCTTCTGCCGGAGCCTGTGCGCGGACTGGGGTCCCGACCAGGCCGAGGACGTGCTCCACGACGCCATGGTCCGGGCGCACGGCGGGTTCGACGGCTTGCGCGACCTCGAGGCGTTTCGGCCCTGGCTGTTCCGCACCATCGCGCGAACGCACCACAACGCGCGTCGGTGGCGGTTTTGGCGTCGCCTGGTCCCGCTCGAGCCGCGGTCGCAGGCGCCGGCCGTCTACGCCCGATCCGAGCCGGCGGCCGAAGCGCGTGACCTTCTCCGCGCCTTGGCGGCGCTCCCCGAGCGCGACCGGACGACGTTGCTGCTCTTCGAGGTCGGCGGGTTCTCCGTCGACGAGGTCGCTGAGATCGTCGGCGACCGGACGGCGTCGGCGGTCAAGTCGCGGCTGAGC
>NZ_JBARYR010000060.1:0-1565 GCF_049648075.1 Rubrivirga sp.
AGGTCGGCGGTCTGGGCGGAGCCGGCGCACCCGACGAGGACAGCAGCGAGAACGAGGACGCGCATCAGGGTCGGGGAGAGCGAGATCGAAGACTAGCCGACCGGCCTCGAGGGCGCGTGCATCTCAGGATCCGTTCTCGCGTTCGAGACCATGACCCTACGATCCCAGATTCTCGCGCCAGAAGTCCTTGAGCTCCGCGACCGTCTCGACAAAGACCCCCGCCTCGCCGTTGTCGACGACCATCTGGCGCCACACCTGGGCGGGCCGGCCCTCGAGGTCGGAGACGAACGCGAGCGACGCGGCGTCGCCGTCGTGGACGATGAAGATGTCGTCGACGCCGTCGCCGTTGATGTCCTCGAACCCAACGGCCTCGAGGGCGCTGGCCGTCGGCGCTTGCTCGACCTCGAGGTCGCGGGCCTCTCCGTTCTCGTCGATCACGAACGAGTACGGGTACGGGAACGGCTCGCCGGGCGCGAGTTGGGCGGCGGTGACGTCGCGGAAGAGCGGGATAAAGCAGGCGCCCGCGTCTCGGTAGGTTCGGAACGAGAACGTGTGGCCCGGCACCGACTGCATCACCTCGTACTCGCCCGAGGTCAGCTCCTCCGCGACCTCGCGGCACCTTCCCGTCGAGCGGAACGGCGACGGCTCCGCACTCGGGTCGATGGTCTCGTCGCCGACGTCCCGGTAGTAGTCCGTCGTGTCCGGCGCCACCGGCGCCGCGACCTCCGTTGTCAGCGCGCCGGTCTCGTCCTCGAGGACGACCACGTCGGAGGCGTCGCCGCAGGCAGGCAGGATGACGGCGAGGGCCAGGAGGAACGCGTAGGGCATGACCAATTCGGGTGGACAGGTGCAGAGACTAGCCGCTGCCGACGCGGCGCCCGTAGACCTCGCGGACACTTTTGGCGAGCAGCGTCCTCGAGGGCGGCTCTAGCTTCGCGCCGTCCATGACCGCCACTCTCTCCGCTGGCCTCGAGGACCGCCGGGTCGGCGAAGCCAACGGACCGGCACGCCGCCACCGATGACCGCGCCCTCGTTCCTGTCGACGCCGCTCACCCGCTCCGCGTCGCTGCCGTTCGCGGCGAATGGTGTTCTCTATGGGACATGGGCGGCGCGCATCCCTGAGATTCAGGACCGGGCGGGCCTGAGCGAGGGCGAGTTGGGGCTGGCCTTGCTGGGACTGGCGGCCGGCCTGATCATCTCGGCCTCGATGGCGGGGACGTTGGTGTCCCGGCTGGGGCCGCACCGCGTGACCTTGATCGCGTTGGTCGTGTTCGCCTCGGTCGTCGTCGGTCCAGGGTTGGCCGTCGGGTTCTGGAGCTTGGGCGCCGTTCTCGTCTTGGTCGGCCTGGCGAGCGGTCTGCTGGACGTCGCGATGAACGCGTGGGCGGCCGACGTCGAGGACGGAATCGAGGTCGAAATCCTTGGCGCGTGCCACGGCATGTTCAGCCTGGGTGGGATGATCGGCGCGGGGCTGGGCGCGCTGGCCGCGGCGCAGGGCGTCTCGCTCGCGTTGCACTTCGGCGTGAGCGGCGTCCTGTTTGCGGGCGCTGCGCTGGCGCAAGGCG
>NZ_JBARYR010000061.1:0-3740 GCF_049648075.1 Rubrivirga sp.
AGTTCTTGCGAGAGGTCCGAGACAAGGTGACGGAGGTCAACGAGTCGGTCGAGCAGGTCCGCGATCTACGGGCTCAGATCCGCTCTTTTCTGGCGAGGTTGCCCGACGGAGTATCAGGCGTTGACACCGTCGAGGCTGCCGGAAACGCCCTCGTCGAGCGCATGACAGCGGTCGAGGAGGTCCTGTACGAGACGCGTAGTCAGAGCCGCCAGGACCCGTTGAACTACGGCATCAACCTGGGCAACGAGCTCTCCGCGCTCGGCGGTACCGTCGCCTCCGGCGACTTCCGTCCGACCGATCAAGCGTACGCCTATCGCGACGAGGTCATGGGCGAGATCGAGGCCGAACTGACGACGCTTCGGGCCATCCTTGAGGTCGAGGTCCCCGCGTTCAACGCGCTCATCCGCGAGATGGAACTGCCGACCATCGTCCCCGATTCAGCCGACTAAGCACCGTGTCCACTCTCCTTCGACCTCGATGACGATCCGCGACTTCCTCTTCGGCACTGGCAAGACCTCGAGGGCGACGGACATTGGTCTGCTCATTCTCCGCGTCGGTATCGGTTTGCCGATGGCGTTCGGCCACGGTCTCGGAAAGATCCCGCCGTCCGAGGGCTTTATCGGCGCCACCGGCGACATGGGCTTCCCGATCCCGATCGTGTTCGCGTGGGCGGCCGCACTCAGCGAGTTCCTCGGAGGTCTTCTGATCGCGCTCGGTCTCCTGACGAGACCCGCAGCGCTCATGCTGGCTATTACGATGGCGGTCGCGGCGTTCGTCCGTCACGCGGCCGATCCGTTTAGCACCAAGGAGCTCGCGCTGGTCTACCTCGCCGCCTCGCTCGCCCTGCTGGCCACGGGCGCCGGCCGATACGCGATCGACCGAGCGCTCCGACGCCGAGACTGATTCGTCCTCGAAGACGAGTCGTCACGCCTCGATAGTCTGAGCCTCTTCGACGGCATCAGCGAGACGCGTTAGGATGCCTTGGGCGTCCTCGAGGGCGTCTACGCCTTGCACGATGGCACGAAGTCGCCCCGATCGTTTGCTGTCCTTCAGCACGTAACGATGGTCGAGGTTGCCCAGCGCCTCGAGGACGGGGTTGAACACATGTGTGTGGAAGTACGGATCCTCGGACGGCTCGGGAATGGTCAGGAAGAGGCGGCCGTTCTTCCACGTCACCCGCGGTAGCCGCAGACGCATCGCTGGAATGCGCATCGCCGCCAGGCGCAGCAGTGTGTCGATCTCGTCCGGTGCCGGTCCAAACCGGTCCTCGAGTTCGGCCTGAAACGCCTCGATCTCCGTCGCGTCCTCGAGGTCGGACAGCCGACGGTAGAGGTTGAGCCGCTCTACGGGGTTCGACACGTAGCTCGTCGGGATGAACACGTCGTCGTCCACGTCGACGGTCGGCTCGGGTGGGGGAGGGGCCGTGTCCTGGTCCGAGAACAACTCGGCGAACTCTTCCGCCCGGAGCTCCTGCACCGCCTCGTCCAGGATCTTGTGGTAGGTCTCGAACCCCACGTCCTCGATGAAGCCCGATTGCTCCGCGCCCAACATGTTACCGGCGCCGCGAATGTCGAGGTCGCGCATCGATAGGTTGAACCCGGAGCCCAGGTCCGAGAACTCCTCAACGGCCTGAAGACGCTGACGCGCCTCCTTGGTCAACGAGTGAACACTCGGGACGAGGAGGTAGCAGAAGGCCTTCTGGTCGTTTCGGCCGACCCGTCCTCGAAGCTGGTGCAGGTCCGCCAGCCCGTGCCGCTCGGCGTGATTGATTATGATCGTGTTTGCGTTCGAGACGTCGAGGCCGCTCTCGACGATCGTCGTGCAGACCAACACGTCGTACTCCTTATCCATGAACCCGAGCATCGCCTTCTCCAAGACGCTCGGTGGCATCTGGCCGTGCGCTGTGCGGATCCTGACGTCGGGAACGAGGGCTCTCACCATCGCTGCCATCTCGTCGATGGTCTGAACGCGGTTGTGCACGAAGAACACCTGCCCGCCGCGGTTGACCTCGTAGAGGATCGCGTCCCGGATCAGGTCGCGGTCGAACGTGTGGATCTCCGTAACGACCGGTTGCCGGTTCGCCGGCGGCGTCTGAATCAGCGACAGGTCTCGTGCGCCCAAGAGCGAGAACTGCAGGGTCCGCGGGATGGGCGTCGCCGTGAGCGTCAGTGTGTCCACGTTCGGCCGCAGCTTGCGGAGCTTCTCTTTCGAACTGACGCCGAACCGCTGCTCCTCGTCTACGATCAGGAGCCCGAGATCTTTGAACGCGACGTCCTTCGACAACACGCGCTGCGTGCCGATCACCACGTCCACCGTTCCGTCCTCGAGGCCGGCGAGCACCTCCTTTTGGTCGGCCTTGGTGACGAAGCGTGAGAGCTGAGCAATCTTGACGGGGAAGCGCCCCATTCGGCTCCTGAATGATTCCGTGTGTTGGCGAGCGAGCACCGTCGTCGGGACCACGACGGCGACTTGCTTCCCGTCCTGCAGCGCCTTGAACGCCGCCCGCATCGCGACCTCGGTCTTGCCGAATCCGACGTCGCCGCAGACCAGTCGGTCCATCGGCGTCGGCTGCTGCATGTCCTCCTTGATGGCCTGGATGGCTGCGTCCTGGTCCGGAGTTTCCTCGAAGGCGAACGAGGCCTCGAGCTCCCGTTGCCACACGGTGTCCGCCTTAAACGCGTAGCCCTGCGACGCTCGCCGTTTGGCGTAGATCTGGATCAGGTCGCGGGCGATATCCTTGACGCGCTTCTTCGTCCTCGATTTCAGTCGCTCCCACGCGCCCGTCCCGAGTTTGGTCAGCTTGGGCTGGTGGCCTTCCTTCCCGCTGTACTTGTGCAGCTTGTGGAGCGCCGCCACGTTGACGAACAACTCGTCGTTCCCCTTGAAGATGAGCCGGACCGCCTCCTGCTTTTGCTCTCGGACTGTGATCGTTTGCAAGCCTGCGAACTTGCCGATGCCATAGTCGACGTGAACCACGAAGTCGCCGGGGTGGAGCGCTTTGATCTCACGGAGCGAAAGGCCTCCCCGCGCCTTAGCTCTCTTCCTCGAGGTCGGTCGGTGGTACCGATCGAAGAGCTGGTGGTCCGTGTAGACGGCCAAACTGGCCGTTTCGATTTCAAACCCCTCGTGCAGACTTTCGACGATTAGATCCACGACGGGCCGTTTTCCCGTCTCGAGGTCGCCGCCGAGGAGCTCCCACAGGCGTTTTTTCTGCGAGCCGCTGTCGCACAGTACGGTAAAGCTCGTTCCGGAACGCCTCTCGACGTCCGCTCGAAGTCTCGCTAGGTCGCCATTGTAGGACGGTTGCGGAGTTGCCTCGAGGGTGAGCTCTTTCGTGCCAGGACCTGAGAAGGTGCCGAACAGGATGAGTCGTCTCGCGCCGAGCTCTCGAGCCAGGTCCGCTCCTGTGATGTAGCGCTTGCTCGGAGGCGTGAGCTGGTCATCGTCCTCGAGGTCGGCGCTTCGGCTTTCGAACTCTTCCCGCGCTTGCCTGAACCGCTCGTCCGCGAACTCGACCAATCGGTCGAAGTCGAACGTTGCGATGGGAGCGCCGGCTATGTACTCGAGGGCGGTGACGTGCGTGCCCTCGACGTATTTGTCGTCGTTGAGATTTGGAACGAGGCGGGCCGTCTCGAGCCGGGCGACGGAGCGCTGCGACTGCGGGTCGAACTCCCGGATCTGGTCGACCTCGTCTCCGAAAAACTCGAGGCGGACGGGGTAGCCACCTGCAAACGGATACA
>NZ_JBARYR010000062.1:0-2813 GCF_049648075.1 Rubrivirga sp.
CGCCAGCCCTTGCGCGCGAGGACGACGGCCGCCCACGTGTGGGCCGCGAGGAGCGGCGCCCGGTACGCCCACGGCCCGAGGGTCCGGGACGCCGGCAGCTCGTAGACGAAGTGCTGGTAGTCGAAGAGGTACCGGGGCACGCCGGACCCCAGGCCCATCACCCGGGACCCGATCACGACGGCCGCCGCGAGCGCCGTCAGCCCGACGACTAGGCGGCGCTCGCGGCAGTACGCCCACCCGCCGTAGGCGTAGGCGAAGAGCAAGATGCAGACGGCCGTGCCCAAGAGGCCCGCTTCCGTGACGTGCCGCCACGCGGCCGCCGGGGCCCACACGAGCACGGCGAGGTACACCACGCGGTTGACCAGGACGACGCCGGTGAACGCCGCCAGGGCGCGGCGGGCCGGGCTCTGCGGCCCCCGGAGGAGCTCCACCGTGAGGAACGCCGACAAGAGCACGAATCCCGAGACTGCGACGAACTCGGCAGAGATGGGGAGAACGTGCGGCGGCGCAGTGTCCATTGAGGATGTGGGCTGGACCTCAGGATAGCCCGCGAGCGCCAATCGGCACCGCTGCCATGTTCACGCTCTCGGGCAATCTCTGCCGACCCCGGTCCCGTCACCGACGAAGAACCCCTGCCTCGGTCCAGACTCCCCGCCCTCACCGGGCAGGTGCTCCGCGTGCGCCGCACCCGCTCGGGAAACGGTCTCGAGTTGCGCGTCCGAGAGGATGCCCTGGGTCACGAGGTGCTCAGGCAGCGTCCGACGGTAGGCGCTCGGTGGTGCGATGGCCGCGGCCATCGCGGCCGACTCGACCAAGCGCGTCGGGTGAGGGCAAGCGCCCGGGACCCGGACGCTCGGGCGGTAGGCGTCGAACACGGACGCTGTGAGCGCGCCAGTCTGGGCCGTCTCTTGGACAGCTGTGACCGCCAGCGGGAGAGCGTCCGCGAAGGGCCACGCAGATACGAGCTGCGGCTGAGGTGCCACCTGCGCTCTCGGGCGCGGTGGCGCGACGCCCAGACGGGCGATGCGGGGTGCGAGGAGGGCGAAGAGGTCGAGCTGTTCGACCGGGTTGTTGGTCGCGCGTGGTGCGACGTGAGATGCAGAGGGAGCCACAGGATTTCCGGTTGGCTGGACGTGCGGGGCCTCTGACCAGGGACACTCCCCGGTGGGCTCCGGCCCGCCGCGTTGACGGGCTCGCCCATCGGCCCGGCATCGCGGCGAGCCGCGCTCAGCCTCACTCCCTCTTCTCCCACGGTCACTTGCGCTCTTTCACATTGCGGATCGTTTTCTTTCGATCAGCGACTCCTATTTCTTCGATCAGCCGAGACATATGGTAGGTTTTAGAATGGCCGACGCCCCCCACTACAGCCGCCTCGTTCGCCCCCGTCTCGAAGAGGCTCTCGCCGACACGCCCGTCGTCCTGGTCCACGGGCCGCGCCAGTGCGGCAAGACCACGCTCGCCCGTGCCGTCGGCGACGCGGCGGGCTACGCCTACCGGACGTTCGACGACGACAGCTTGCGCGCGGCGGCCGAGGCCGACCCTGTCGGGTTCGTCGCCGACCTTCCCGGTCGTGCCGTCCTCGACGAGGTCCAGCGTGTGCCAGGCCTGTTCACCTCGCTCAAAGCGGCGGTCGACCGCGACCGGACGCCGGGGCGGTTCCTGCTCACGGGCTCGGCCAACGTCCTCCTCGTCCCGACGCTCTCCGATTCGCTCGCCGGGCGGATGGAGATCCTCCGGCTGCACCCGCTCTCGCAGCACGAGCTCGCCGGACGCGCAGGCGAGGTCCCCACGTTCGTCGAGCGTCTGTTCCGAGCCGAGAGCGGCTCGGTGGCCGACCTCGGCTTCGCGTCAGGACCGACGGAGCGCCTCGGCCCCGCGCTCGCCGAGACGGTCGTCGCGGGCGGGTACCCCGCCGCGCTCGCCCGAGCGGCGCCCCACAGACGCACGGCCTGGTACCGGGCGTACGTCGAGACCTTGGTCCAGCGCGACGTCCGCGACCTCGCGTCCATCCACAACCTCGACGCCCTTCCCCGCCTGCTCTCCGTCGTCGCATCGCAGACCGCCCGGCTCGTCAACATCGCCGACTTGTCGGGGCCGTTTCAAATCTCGCGCCCGACGATCCGGGACTACGTGACTCTCTTGGAGCGGGTGTTTTTGCTAGACGAGCTCCGACCGTGGCACTCGAACCGGCTGAGCCGCTTGGTCAAGACGGCCAAGCTCCACGCCGGCGACACCGGCGTCGCGTGCGCACTCCTGGGGATGAGCGCGGACGAGCTATGGGCCGACCGCGAGCTCTACGGCCAGATGCTCGAGACGTTCGTGTACGGCGAGCTGCTCCGTCAGGCGAGCGGGCTCACTCGCACCGTCCGGTTCCACCACCTCCGCGACCGCGACGGCGCCGAGGTGGACCTGGTGATGGAGCGGTCGGGCCGCCAGCTCGTCGGCATCGAGGTGAAGGCCGCGGCGACGGTTCGGGGGAAGGACTTTTCTGGGCTCCACAAGCTCCAGGAGGCCGTCGGGGACCGGATGGCAGCGGGCGTCGTGCTCTACGACGGCGAAACACTCCTACCGTTCGGGGACCGACTCTGGGCCGTCCCGATTCGTCGCCTCTGGGAGGCACGCTAGTCGGTCTCATGCCCCGGCAACCTACCTGCGGACGGGTGCGAGTACGTCAGCAGCCTCCGCCACGGTCTCGACGACGGCCTCCACACGGTCTCTGGCGCCACTGCCCTCGTCTTGGGGCATCCGGTCCACGACGAGCAGCCGCGTGCGTACGGAGGTCCCGTAGGGCCGGTAGACGGCCCCGCCGACCT
>NZ_JBARYR010000063.1:0-10919 GCF_049648075.1 Rubrivirga sp.
GGGCTGAACAGCGCATCGAGGGCGGAGATGCCCGTCTCGTCCTCGAGGGGCGCGTACTCGAACGCGTTCTGGGCGTTGGCCGAGTACTCGAGGGAGATCGTCTCGTACCACTTGTCGCTTCGTCCTCGACGGAAGGGGAACAGGCGCCGTTGGCTGAACGCGACCTGGGGAAGCGTGGCTGAGGTTCGGTTGTTGGCGAAGTCCTGAAAGACCTGCGCCGAGACGTTGAGCGACCGCCCGGCCGTCGGCCACTGCTGCGCGAACGTCACCGATGACGACGTTGATGACGCGATCTGCTCCTCGACATCGTTGGCGACGAGTCGTTGGCTCGCTGACTGAAGGTTGACGCTCGCGGTCAACCGTTGGCCCGCCGGGAACGTCTGATTGTGCGACCACCTCAGCCCGACCGGCGTCCGCACCCCGAACGTCGGGTCGGTCGCTTCTCCTGAGCGGAGCCTGGCGTAGCTGAGGGCGACGTTGCCGCTGTAGGCGTACCGGCGGTTGTACCGGAGCAGCGTGTTGAGCTGGAACGAGCCTTCGGTCCCGACTTTGCCTGCGACCTGCGCATCGAGGAAGTCGCTGATCGCGAAGTACCAGCCCAGGTTTTCTAGGTGCAGCCCGAACCCTGACTCCTGCCCATATCCGACGGCGAGTGGCCCACTTCGCCGTCCCTCTGCAGCTGGGAAGTACCCGAACGGCAAGACGAGAGGAAGAGGGATCCCGAGCAGTTTGAGGCGCACGGGGCCCGTGTACACCCGCTCGCCATCGACCACTTTGATGCGTCCGGCCTCGAGGGCGTAGTGCGGATGATCGAGCTCGCAAGTTGTGTACGCCGCGTTCTGAGCGAACACGACGCGCTCGTTCTGCTGCTTCAGGATGCCGCCCAGCAGGAAGCCGTCCTCGATCTGGGTCCGAGCGCCTGTCACTCGGCCGCGTTGGGTCCGGAGGTTGTAGACCACGCTTCGGCCTGAAAACTGTCCTTCCTCGCCCGAGAACGACGGCACGCCCACGCTGCCGGAGTCGGACGATTGAGGGGAGGCCCTCAAGATCTCGGCCGTCGACTCGTAGTCGACGCGGCCCGCCGTGACCGTGGCGCCCTCGTACAGCGCCTGGACCTCTCCGAAGAGAGACACCACGTCGCCCTCGAGGCTGTCCCGTCGCCCGAGGACGACCTGGATCGAGTCGCGCGCTACGTACTGGATGGGCTGCTCGAGACCGCCCTCGGCGGGCGCTGCGCGCGGAACCGGCAGGGAACCTGTCGCCCTCGAGGACGAGGAGTCGGCCGGGACCTGGGCGTGGACGCTCCCGGTCCATGCGACCAGCAGCAAACACAAGCGAAGAGAGCGGCCCATGCCTCGGCAACGCTCTCCCAGACCGGATCGTGCCTGTCGTCGTCGTGTCAAACCGTTGGCCCCAGCAACTAGGAGTCGTCCTCGAGGGTCTCGAAGACGAGCCGGGCGGCTCCCAAGAGCGCGACGTCGTTGCCCTGCTCTTCGCGCACGATCTCGACGCCCTCCGACATCGAGGACATCACGGACCGCTTAAGGGCCTCGCGGGCGGGCTCCAAGATGTAGTCGCCCGCATTCGAGACCCCGCCGCCGACCACGAACTTGCGGATGTCGAGCAGGTTGACCACGGAGCCGAGGAGGACGCCCAGTTTGTGACCGGCCCACGCGAGGAGCTCCTGCGCAGCGACGTCACCGGCGACCGCGGACGCGTGGAGGCGGCGCGGCGTGACGTCGGTTAGATCCCTACCGGCCGTTTGGTGGAGGGTCGTGTCCCGCGAGAGCAGTTGGTGTCGCGCGTGGTGTGACAAGTGTTTCTGTCCGAGATAGGCCTCGATGGCTCCGGCGACGCCCGCGCGGCTGTACGGCCCTTCGTAGTCGATCGAGACGTGTCCCAGTTCGCCCGCGCCCCCCGTCGTGCCTCGGAACAGGCGCTTGCCGACGATGATCGCGCCCCCGACGCCCGTGCCCAACGTCACCATGACGAACGAGTCGAACGGGCGGCCCGCTCCGTAGAACGCCGAGCCCAACCCTGCGACGTTCGCATCGTTCTCCGCCACGATCGGGGCTTCGAGCGGGAGCCCCGAGTTCCGAAGACGTTTGCCGAGCTGGTCCGGGAGGTAGACCGTCTTCCAGCCCGGAATGTTGGGCGGGTGAGAAACGGTCGTCCGGTCCATCGACACGATCCCCGGCGCTCCGATCCCGACGCCCTCGATGCTCTCGTCGTGCACGACACGGTCGACGCCGTCGGCGATCCGGTCGAGGACGTGCTCTGGCCCCTCGTCGGCGTCCGTCTCAAAGCTCGTCTGCCGCACGATCCCCGTCCGTCGCTCGACGAGGGCGACCTTCAGATTGGTGCCGCCGAGATCGACCCCGACCGCGTACTCCGGTGACTCTGCGCTCACTCGCCCGCGCCGCTCGACTCGATCCGGTAGACCTTTTCTCCAGGACGCCTCATCCCGTACTCCTCGCGCGCGACGCGCTCGAGCGTCTCGGCATCGAGGCCGCGGTCTACCTGGGCAGCGAGGGACTCGTTACGGGCCTCCAACTCCGCGTTCTCGACCGTCAGCCGGTCCAGATCCCTCGCGTAGCTCACGCGACGGAAGATGCTGTGGCTGTCGAAAAACGCAACCCATAGGGCCAGCCCGACGATGCCCACGGTGAGGGCTCTGCGGCGAATGCGCTTCGTCATGGTGTCGAGGGTGGACGGACGAATCTAGCCGATCCCGCGAGACGGTGCATCGTGCGAGGCGCCGACCTCGAGGCCGGCACCTCTGCGGCCTCGAGGCGTGACGTTCCGGAGCCTAAAACCGGAAGGCCTCCATGCCCGGGTAGATCGCCGAGTCGCCCAGCATCTCCTCGATCCGAAGGAGCTGGTTGTACTTCGCCAGGCGGTCCGACCTCGAGGCCGAGCCCGTCTTGATCTGGCCACAGCCACACGCGACGGCCAGGTCGGCGATGGTCGTGTCCTCGGTCTCACCCGAGCGGTGGCTCATGACGGACGCGAACGCGTAGTGGTGCGCGAGCTCGACGGCCTCGACGGCCTCGGTCAGCGTCCCGATCTGGTTGACCTTGATCAGGATCGCGTTCGCCGCGTCCTCGTCGATCCCGCGTTGCAGGCGTTCGGTGTTGGTCACGAACAGGTCGTCGCCGACGATCTGGACGGTGTCGCCACACCGCTCCGTGAGCGCGGCCCAGCCGTCCCAGTCGTTCTCGTCCATCGCGTCCTCGATGGAGATGATCGGGTACTCGTCGATCCAGCCGGCCCAATAATCCACCATCTCGTCGGACGAGAGCTTGCGGTCGGGGTCCGACTTGTAGAACACGTACTCGCCGTCCTCGACCATCTCCGACGCCGCCGGGTCGAGGGCGATGTACAAGTCCTCTCCGGCCTCGTACCCGGCGCGGTCGATCGCCTCGAGGATGACCTCGATGGCTTCCTCGTTGCTCTTCAGGTTCGGCGCGAACCCGCCCTCGTCGCCGACGGCCGTCGAGTAACCCTTGCCCTTGAGGACGGCTTTCAAGTGATGGAACGTCTCGACGCCCATCCGCAGGCCCTCCGAGAAGCTCTCGGCCCCGACGGGCATGACCATAAACTCCTGAAAGTCGACGGAGTTGTCAGCGTGGCGCCCGCCGTTGATGATGTTCATCATCGGGACGGGCAAGCGCCGCGCGTTCGATCCACCGAGGTAGGCGTACAGCGGCAGTCCCGCGACGACGGCTCCGGCGCGCGCCGCCGCGAGCGAGACTCCGAGCAACGCGTTCGCACCCAGCTTCGCCTTGTTGTCCGTCCCATCGAGGTCGATCAGCAACGCGTCGAGGGCGGGCTGGTCCAGGACATCGAGGCCGATGACCTCGGGGGCGATGGTCTCGTTGACGTTCTCGACGGCCTTGAGGACGCCCTTGCCCATGTAGACCGAGTCGTCCCCGTCGCGGAGCTCGACGGCCTCGTACTCGCCGGTCGAGGCGCCCGACGGAACGGCGGCACGTCCCACGGCTCCGTCGTCCGTGATGACGTCGACCTCGACGGTGGGATTCCCCCGGCTGTCGAGAATCTGGCGGGCGCGGACGGAGGCGATGACGGACATGGTCGGGCGGGGGAGAGGGTGTCCTTAAGCTACCGGTTTCAGGCGGAATCGGTCCGACTAACGAACGGTCGTGTAGCACGTCCCGCCGTCCTCGAGGACGACCGTGATCCGCTCTCCCGATTCCCATCCGACCTCAACGGCATCACTGAGCGTCGGTGCCGCGCGCTCGTATTGGGCGGCTGCCCTTCGAGACTGTGCCGCTATGGATCCAAAGGTGTCCCCGCTGATCCGTCGGTACACGTCAGCCGCGCACCAGAATGCGGCTCTGCTCGGGATGCTGGTGGGACGACCGATGCGCTGCCCGAAAAGTCCGGCGCGGCGGTACAGGCTCGGCCCGTGCGTTGGCGACTCTTGAAGTGCCCGGTGATAGTCTCCGGCCGAGTAGTAAAAGTCTGCTCGTCGTTGCGCCGATCCGGCCAGTACCAGTCCACGGATAAAGCGGAGCTCTCTGAGATCAGCGCGTGAGCCGTCATGATCCGCTCGATTCTGACACCTTGAACCCGGCATGTGCCTGCCTGCACGAGGTCTTGGTGTTGACAGGCAGCGAATGCACTCTGTCTCTTCTGTGCGCTCGAGCAGTCGTACTGAATCGGCCTCGAGGTCGGCTACTAATTCAGGGTGCCTCGTAAGAGTCAGCCACAAGACGTAGGTCTCATCGCATGAGGCTTGGCCGTCTTCGACCTCCCGTACTAGATCCGATAGAATCGCGTCGACATCAAGCGCTGGCGTGGCAGGTTGAGCGACGACAGGCATAACCCCCAAGAGGGTCAGTGCACAAACGACAACCGGCCACCTCCAGCGGTGCGGAGGCGGCCGGTCGAAACACATTCTCCTGATCGCTAGCGGACGCGCGTCGTGCAGGATCCGTAGGCACCCAGGCTGGACGAGACCGACTGTCCAGGCTGGAAGCCCTCGAGGAAGTACTGCTCCCGCGTCGGGCCGGCGCGCTCGTATTGAGCGGCAGCTCGGCGAGCCTGGGCGGCGATGTTGCCCGACGTCTGTGCCGCAACGTTGCGGTAGATGTCGGCCAAGCACCAGTACGCGAACCGGCCTCGAAGGCCCGACGGGCGCCCGACGGACTGACCGATTAGGCCGGCGCGGCGATACAAACTCGGGCCGTGTGACGGGAAGACCTGGAGCGCACGGTCGTACTGACCGGCCGAGTAGTAGAAGTCGGCGCGCTGCGCGTTGGACTCGGCGTTCGCGATGGCACGGCTAAACAGGTCGTTCGCGCGTGCGGTGTCGCCGCTGCGTCGAGCGCGAACGGAGAGCGCGTAGAGCGTGCGTGGGTTGTCAACCTGGCTCTCGATCTCGGGCAACACCACCAGGGCGGAAATGATAGCGCCTGGATCCGCACCTAGGGCCTCGAGGCGCTCGGGCTGCTGTTGCGCCGTCGCGAGAAGCGTGAAGACCCGGGTGCCCGTCAGGGTCCCGGCCTCGAGGTCGTTGAGGAGAGCCTGGACCGCCTCGTCTGAGCCTGCGACCTGGTCCTGAACGGACGGCTCGGTCTCGACGTAGTCCGCGAACGCGACGTAGTTGGCTTTGAGAGCGGGGTCGTCAGCGGCTTCAGCCAAACGTCGGATGAACGCGCCGCGGTCGGGGTTCGGAATCTCGTCGCCGTATACATCAGCGGAGCCGGTGAAAAGCTGCGTGATGTACCAGTCCTCGAGGCTGTCCGGTTGAGCCTCGAGGGCGCGGTTGAAGGCCTGGAATTTCCGCTCCTCGGCGTCGTCGTAGAAGGCGGCGTTCTGGAAGTAGAAGAAGCCCTCGCGCAGATCGCGAAGGAAGACGTCGTACTCGATGCCGTTGGCCTCGAGGGCCTCGACGCCCATGCGCCGCGTCGTGAGCGCCGAATCGAGGTACGCGACGCGCTCGTCCAAGTTGGTCGAGTCCACCTCCGCTGCAAACGCCTCGTAAATCGAGGCCATGCGGAGGTAGTTGCGGTCGTCAGGGTCCTCGCCCGTGAACAGCGGCTCCGTCTCCAAGATGTTCTTGATGTACGGGTAGGCCGCGCAGTAGTCGCCGTTGCGGTAGTACTCGCTGCCTAGGCTGAAGTTGGACCGGATGGTCGGCTGGAGCAAGACGTAGGTGTCCGAACAGTAGTCGCCAGGGCCGTAGGCCGTTGGGTCATCGGGGACGAACGGCTCATCCATCCCATTGGAGCCGCCGGAGCCTACGCCGGTGGATGGTGCAGAGCACGCGGCGAGCGCACCGAAAGCGAGGACGAACAGGGCGAGACGTGACGGGCGCATAGAAGGCCGGGTGTGATCTAGTTGAACCGGCGCTGGATAAACCAACGCTCTCCGAAGTTGATGGTGAGTGTCCCCTTGAGGAACGAGTCGCGAACCAATACGCCAGTGGTCGAACCTCGGGTCCCAGCCTCGAGGCCGAGATCGAAGCGCGCACCGGTGATTCGGCTCGGGAGCGAGATCCCTCCCGTGAGGGCGAGCGTCATAATGTCGCTTTCGTCGGGGGCGTACAGCCCACGCTCGGCGTACCCCCCGAGTCGGTAGGACGACCGCTGGAGGGCACTGGCTCGCCGCTCGCGTCCCGCAGGTACGATCTCGATGCCGCCGCCAATGCGAAACCGGTCGGACAGCACGTCGAGGCCGTTTGCCGCGTCGAACCCGCCGACGGGGAACGTGCTCTCGAAGGAGGACCACGGCTCGTAAAGGCCGTCGACGGTCGCCATCCAGCGGAGTCCCGACCGGTAGGAGAGTCCGGCTCGTACGGAAACCGGAACGTCGAGGTCACCGTCGAGCGATAGCGACCCGTCGGGCGCGCGGAGCGTGTCGCGGTCGAGGCTCTCGCCCAGCGTCACCGTCCGCGTTCCATCGAGCGTAATCGGGAGCATGACCGACGCACCGAATGTGAGCGCGTCGTCCTCGGTTGCGATGGCCGTAGCCGTGGCCGCTCCGCCGAACGTGGCCGTGACGCCCCGCAACTTGGTGACTTGCGATTGGCGGGTTTCGAGAAAGGACGGATCGTTGAAATTCGTCCGCTGCAGCTGCTCTTCCGTCCCAAGAAGCGCGTCGGCGCTGACGCCCAACTGAACGGGGCCGATCCGCCCGCCGAGTCCGGCCGTGAGTTGCTGGAGGCCTCCGGCGCCCTCCTGGTTGAGGGTGAAGGGCGTCATCGTGCCCTCGATCGAGAGCGAGTCCTGGATCGCTGCTCGGTAGTTGACGCGCGAGTACGGCCGGTACGCGACGACCGCGCCGAGGCGGCCGGGGATGATGGGGATCCCGAGGTGAACAACAGAGACGTCGCCCGAGGTGCCGATGCTCTCGTCTGCTGAGATGGCGTCCGCGCCCCGGACCGTCGCCAGACTGGCTCCCGCCGAGAACGTCGTGACCGTCTGGTCCGCCCACAACGCTGGGTTGGACAGGTTCACGTAGCTCGACGACCGCAACCCTGCACCGGCGTGACCGAGCATCGATGCCTGCGAGGATCCGAACTCGATTCGTTCTCCGAGCCCGTAGAGCGAGTAGATCGAGCCGTAGTTGTTCTGGCCTTGCGCAAACACGCTGGCAGAAACAAACGCGAGCAGGATGATGAGATGACGCATAACGATTCCTATCAAAGAGAAAGACACGCGAACCGCAGAAACGTCGCTACAGGGATTCGCCAACCAGCGTCAGCGTCACGCGGGGAGGGCGAGGGTCACCCTCGACAGGGAGCCGTACTGGCAGGACGTCGAGCGAGACCGGGCTCGCATCTGGGAGAACCTCGTAGAAGTCGTAGTCCTGGTCCCCGGCCTCGAGGATGATCCGCTGGACCGTCTGAGTAAACTGCCGAGGGTCTGCAATCACGCCGACGAATTCGTCGGTCAAGATGATCTCTCCGAGAGGTGGGTCTCGGACCTCGTCCCCGTCATCGTTGACGCGGACCCCGAACAAGAAGGCCGACGAGGGCGCCGGGCGAACGAACGATCCGACCTCGAACAAGGATTGCTCGACAGGCAGGAAGAGACGGGCGTTGGCGAGCGGCGTGACTCCTACGCTTGAAAAGTCGACGGTGAACCTGAGCGACGCCCTCGAGGCGCTGCGAACCGGAATGTGAGTCGTGGGGGCGAAAGGTGGCGGCCGGGCGTCGATCGAGGTAAAGACCTCGGAAAGCGCGAACACCAGCGTGTCCTCTGCCGTCGCCAAACGGAGCCCCGCGCCTGCGGACTCGAACGTGCTGAACCCGATGACGGCACCCGGGGCCGGCAGGTAGTCCTCGGGCACCTGGAGTGCAAACCCTTCAAACCCATCGCTGAAAGCGTCTCCAAGGAGGAGGTCGGCGTTGGCGCGGAGAAACGCCTGGGGAACGTCGAACCGCCGCAGGGAATCGCTGGCCGTGACCTCGGTCGTGCTCAGGGCGGCGCCGACCGTAAACAACGTGTCCGGCGGATACTCCGAGTCGACGTCCCACGTCCCCTGAATGGGCCGGAGCTCGAGCGGGAGCGCTGTGGTGGTGTCTCCGTAGACGTAGCTCGGGTCCAGCTCGACCCAGGCCTCGAGGATGTCGGTACCAACGAGGCCGTCCGTGGAGCCGGGCTCCCGGAAGAAGTCGATGTAGGCGACCGCGGTAGCGTCCCCGAACTCGAGGTCGACGACCGATCCGGCGAGCACGCGGGACTGGGAGATTCCAGACTGCGGGCTCGGGTCCGCGAAGCCTTGCGCGATCGTAGGCGTCTGCAAAGTGTCGAGTCCCGCGAGCGGGATGACTCGAACTCTCGGATCCGACTGCTCCTCGTCGATGAGACCAAGGCCGACTCCAGCGGGCTCTTGGCAGGCAGACAGGGCGAGGGCCGCGACGGCGGCAACGGCGAAAAGTCTCACGGGCAAGCGATCGAGTCGAGCGGGGCTGAGTCCTCCCAACGGCGCCCTTCCCTGTTTCGCGTGAGGGGCGCTCAATTGGTACAACTCAGCCTAGCCACAGCTGTGGACGCACGACCGGGCGGATCCTGCAAAGACGAGCCTGAGCGGGCTAGGACGCGCCCAGTGACTTGTACAGGTCCATGGCCTGCTCAGCGGACTGCTCCGCGTCATCGGACAGCACGAGGCCATCGGGCTCGTCGTCGCCAGAGACGTCGCCGGTCGCGAACGAGACCGCGTCCGCGGTCGCGAGCCCGATGTCCCGGAGGGACCGATCAGCCCACCCTGCAGGCAAACCGAGCGTGGCGGCTTCGTCGGCCGTGAGCTGGTGCGTGTACCCGCCCTCGCCGTCAGGCGTGTAGACCGTCTTGACGTCGGTGAACAGGTCGTTGCCGGCGTACTCCGACGCCACCACATGGGGGACGAGAGCACTGATCCAGCCGGCTGCGTGGATCACGTCGGGACCCCAACCGAGCTTCTCGACCGTCGACAAGGCGGCACGGGCGAAGTAGAGCGCACGCGCGGGGTTGTCCTCGAAGAGGGCCTCCGTCTTCCGGTCTCGGTAGAGACCCTTCCTCTTGAAAAAGTGGACCGAGTCCATAAAGTAGACCTGGAGCCGAATCCCGGGGATGGACGCGACCTTGACCTTGAGCGTGTCGCTCTCGTCCCCGGCCTCGATGTCGGCTCCAGACAAGCGGATCACCTCGTGGAGGCGGTTCCTCCGCTCCGAGACGATGCCGTAGCGGGGCATCAAGATTCGAGGCTCAACACCGAACGACTCCTGGAGAGCCTCCGGCAGAGCGCGGACGAGCCGAGCCGTCTCGGTGGTTTCTGAAAACGGAGCGACCTCACCGGCCACAAACAAGACGCGCATCAAGGGGGGGGAGAGTGACCACGATCGGCGCGTGAAAACTAACGCCAGACGGGGCGCATACGCCACAGGGAAGAGAGCCGGGCGCGTATCATGGGTCCCCCTTCGGCAAGCGACCCGTGACCAAAGCCCAGATCGTAGACCATATTGCCGAGGCGACGGGCCTCACAAAGCTCGAAACCGAGGCGGTCGTCGACGGCTTTATGCACACCGTCCTCGATGCCGTCTCCGAGGGAGACCGCGTCGAACTCAGAGGGTTTGGCACGTTCAAGTCTGTCGAACGGGCTCCGCGAACGGCACGGAATCCCCGGACGGACCAACCCGTGCGCGTCCCCCGCCGGATGGCGCCGGTGTTCAAGCCAGCCCAGGAGTTCCGCCGTCGCGTCGAGGACGAGGGGGCATCACGGATCGTTGGACCATCGGAGTAATGGCGACCTCTTGTCAGTCTTGCGGGGCCTCGGTCCCGGCCGGAGCCGAAGCATGCGATCTGTGCGGCACTCCAGTAGGAGTGGTAGCCGAAGGGTCGGAGCCGACGGCAACCGGCGGTTTCTGTTCGGAGTGCGGCAACGCGCTACCGGAGGGTGCCAAGTTCTGCAGCCAGTGTGGACGGTCAGTTGTCCATGCCGCGACCCCGCCCTTGATCCCGGTTGAACGCGAGCGTCCATCGTCCGCGGCAGGCCGCCAGGGGTTGATCGTCGCCGGCGTTGGGCTCGCGGTCGTTCTGGGGCTGTATGCGATGACGGTGTTCGCCGGAGACCCTCCCGCAGAGACGCCCTCGACGCCCGAGGTCGGGCAAGCCGCCACCATTCCCGACGGCGCGCCTCCGCTCCCGGACACGCTCCAAGCGGCGGCCGACCGATTCGCGGCGCTCGACACGCCCGAGGGCTGGTACGAGTCCGGCCGGTACTACCTGACCGCCTCGTTCCAGACGGCCCAGACGGACCCGACCTCGAGTGTCCGGTGGGCACGCCGCGCGATCACCGACTTCGAGCGGAGCCTCGACCTCGAGGAGTCGTCACGTGTCCGGGTGGCGCTCGCCGAGGCCGCGACGTTCGACCCGTCGGATCCCATGCGACCGGTCCAAGAGCTGCAGGCC
>NZ_JBARYR010000064.1:0-3479 GCF_049648075.1 Rubrivirga sp.
TGACACACCGGGTGGCAGAGGGGAGGAGCGTTCGTCGGGTGCGCCCCCTCCCCTCTCTCATGCCCTTCTTGTTCGATCTGTCCGGCTCGGACTTGTCCGGCGACGGCGCGGTCTCCGGTGACGGCGCCTCGAGGTCGGCCCTGACGCCGGGCGCGCTGGTCATCACGGCCTGGGTCGCCGCCGCTGACGTGGCTCCTGGCCCGCCGCTCCCGTTCGTGCTCTCGCGCGTCTCGGCTGGGTTCCCGTCGCCCGCCGACGACTACGTCGAGGGCCACCTCGACATGCACGAGTTGACGAACGCGTTGTCGCCGTCGTGCTACTGGATGCAGTCCGAGGGCGAGTCGATGGTCGGGGCCGGGATCCTGAGCGGGGATCTGCTGCTCGTCGACCGGGCGATCGAGCCGGCCCACGGCGACATCGTGGTGGCGTCGGTCGACGGCGAGCTGACGGTCAAGCGGTTCTCGCGGCGGGCCGGCCGGACGAAGTTGTTGGCGGCGAACCCGGAGTACCCGCCGATCGAGCTCTACGAGGGCCAGGAGCTGGTGATCTGGGGTGTGGTCACGTTCGTTCTCCACAACGCGCGCCAGGGGCCGCGGTGGACGACATGAGCCGGCACCCGAACGAGTCGACCTCGAGGTCGGGCGCACCGAGCTCCTCGGCCTCGAGGACGGGTGAGCGACCGCGACGGCTGTTCGCCTTGGTCGACTGCTCGGCGTTCTACTGCTCGTGCGAGCGGGTCTTCGATCCGAGCCTCGAGGGCGTGCCGGTCGCCGTGTTGTCGAACAACGACGGGTGCGTGATCGCGCGGAGCCAGGAGGTCAAGGACCTGGGCGTCCCGATGGGCGCTCCGTTCTTCAAGGTGAAGGACGAGCTCGCGACGGCCGGTGTCCGCGTGTTCTCGAGCAACTACACGTTGTACGGCGACATGTCGCGCCGGGTCATGGCGACGTTGGAGACCGTGACGCCCGACCTCGAGGTGTACTCCGTCGACGAGGCGTTTCTGAGCGTGCCGATGCCGGACGGAACGCCGGATGAGGTCTGCGCTGAGATGGAGCGCCGGGCACGCGAGATCCGAGCGAAGGTGCTGCGGTGGACGGGGATCCCAGTCCGGGTGTCGTGGGCCGAGACGAAGACGCTCGCCAAGGCGGCGAGCGAATGGGCGAAGGCACGGCTCAAGGCCGGTGGTGAGCCGTGCGTGTGCCTATGGGGTCATCCTGACCGCGACGCGTGGCTCGAGTCGATGGCGGTCGGCGACGTGTGGGGCGTCGGCCGGCGGTGGTCGAAGCGGCTCGAGGCGATGGGCGCGGCGACGGCGGCGGACCTGGCCCGTCTGCCGAGCGCCCTCGTTCGGCAGCGGTTCAACGTCGTACTGGCCCGCACGGCGATGGAGCTTGGAGGCGTGGCCTGTCTCGCCCTCGAGGACGCGCCGGTGCGGAAGACGCTCGTGAAGTCGCGCAGCTTTGGCGAGCCGGTCACGGACCTCTCCCCTCTCTCGCAGGCCGTGGCGACGCACGCGGCGCGGGCGGCGGAGAAGCTGCGGCGCGAGGGGCTGGTGGCGGGGCACATCGAGGCGCTCATCACGACGAAGCACTACGGAGCCGGCCCGCATCGGTCGGCGGCGAGAGGCGAGATGCTCGCCGAGGCGTCGTCGGACTCGACGGCGCTGGTAGCGGCGGCACGGCGGTGCCTAGGACGGTGCCACCTCGAGGTCGACGTACGAGGACGTCCGTACCGGTACCGGAAGGCGGGCGTTACGCTGTCGGAGATCCGACCCGCTGGCACCGAGCAGCGGTCGCTGTTCGGCGGTCCATCTCTCCGCGCCATCGAGGACGTGCAGACGACGGCCGACCGAGTGCGGCGCGCGGCGTTGATGGAGGCGCTCGACGCGGCGAACCGGAAGTTCGGGAAGCGGGCCGTCGTGGTGTCGTCGCAGGGGCGTCCGTCGACGTTGCGGAGGACGCGGGACACGAGCGGAGCTCCAGCGTGGGAGATGCGTCGGGAGCGGATGAGCCCGCGGTATACGACGCGGTGGGACGAACTGGCGGTCGTGACCTTGGGTGAACGTTCGACCTTGGCCCCCTCCCCCACTCCAGTCGTCCGTGACCATTAGGCTCGTTTGTTCGACTCGACCCGGCTGATAGCGTGTCATATGATATGATATCATATTGAGCGTCTGCTATGTCGATTGCTCATGCGATAGCGGTGGGTCCAACTCGCTACGCAGTCCGTCCCCTGTTCATCAAGGACCGAGAGGCTTGCGTAGATGGGTTCGATATGATATCATATGATTTCATATCATTTGATATCATATGATCGTCCTTGTCGGCGGAGAGAAGGGGGGGACAGGAAAGACGACCTTGGCGACCAACCTGGCCGCGATGCGGGCGGGGGCGGGGGGCGACGTCTTGCTCGTGGACACCGACCGGCAGGGGAGCGCGAGCTTCTGGGGGGCGGTCCGCGACGAGGAGGACGGATTAGCGCCAGTCCCGTGCGTCCAGGTGTTCGGGAAGGGCGTGTCGCGTCAGGTGACCGACCTGGCGGGCCGGTACAGCGACGTCGTGGTCGACGCCGGGGGCCGGGACAGCGTCGAACTGCGGAGCGCGATGGTGGTGGCGGACCGGCTGTTCGTCCCGGTCCAGGCGTCGCAGTTCGACGTGTGGACGCTGGAGCAGGTCGACGGGCTGGTGGAGCAGGTCCAGGCGATCAACCCGTCGCTCCGGGCGTCAGTCGTGTTCAATCGGGCGTCGACGCACCCCCGGGTGCGGGAGGCCGAGGAGGCCGAGGCGCTGGTGGCCGAGTTCGAGCACCTGGACCTGGCGGGCGTCGTGGTGCGGGACCGAATCGCGTACCGCCGCGCGGCGAGCGAGGGGAGGGGGGTGGCGGAGGTCCCGGAGCCCGACGCGAAGGCCGTCTCCGAGATGGAGCAGTGGTACGGGGCAGTGTTCGGCGGAGCGTAGCGCTCTGATATCATATCATATCACACCCAATCGACCCCATGAGAGGCCGTCCCCCCAAGAAGACGCTGACCCCCGAGCAGGAGCGGGCCGCGAGCGCGTTCGTCGAGGCCGCCGAGTCGCCGGGGTCCGGGAGCGGACGGAGCGAGAGGGCCACGCCGACTCCGGGTGCTCTCCCTCGTACGGAGTCGCCCTCGAGGACGCGCGTGTCCCGAGACGACGGTGTGCGGCCGTGGGAGCGAGAGGGCGTTCGGGAGGACGTCGTAAAGGGCTACGCACTCCGTCTACCCGAGCCGCTCTACCTCAAGCTGAAGTGGGTGGCGAAGCAGACGGGCCGGAGCGTGAACGCCGTGATCCACGAACTGGTCACGGCCGAGGTCGAGGCGTTCCTCGATCAACACGACGGCTAGGAGGCCCTCAGAGGCCGCGTGACCGTCCTGGTCATCGCCTTAGGCATGGAGAGGGGAGAGGGCTCGGATCCCACTAGAGGGCGACCCTGGGCGCCGTATGGGCGCGTTGTCGCTC
>NZ_JBARYR010000065.1:0-1538 GCF_049648075.1 Rubrivirga sp.
GGTCCTCGAGGGCGAGCACGCTGAGCGCCGCCGTCAGCCCGGCCGTCCCGAGCCACATCGCGTCCTCGAGGCCGAGCCCGGTGGGAAGCCGGACCAGGTGATCGGCGCTGGCACGGGCCTGCTCGGCGTAGCCGCCCCAGCGGTTCTCGCCGGTCCCCCAGCCCGTCAACACGACGCGGTCGCCCGGTGCCCACCTCTGGTCCCTCGAGGACGTTACGGTCCCGGCCAGGTCGATCCCCGGTACGAATGGGAACTCGCCCCGAACGATCTTGCCTTGCCCGGTCACGGCTAGCCCGTCCTTGTAATTGAGACTCGAGTACGCGACCTCGAGGTCGACGTCGCCGTCGGGCAAGTCGGAGTCGTCGACCTCGAGGACGGAGGCGGGTCCGTTGAGTCCGGGAAGAAGGAGCGCGCGCATAGAAAAAGGCGCCCCGAACCTATGTGTTCGAGGCGCCCCTAAGAAACGGCGGGCGCAGTTAGAAGACGAACGCCAGCACAAACAGGATGACGGCCGCCACCAGCGCGATCTTTGCGAAACCGGCCGACAACCCCGCGACGCCGCGGAACCCGAGGAGCGACG
Source organism: Rubrivirga sp. (assembly GCF_049648075.1). Taxonomy (GTDB): domain Bacteria; phylum Bacteroidota; class Rhodothermia; order Rhodothermales; family Rubricoccaceae; genus Rubrivirga. The sequence goes on from NZ_JBARYR010000065.1 coordinate 581, forward strand.
CGACGAGCGCCACGACGGCGAGGATGACGAAGATGTTTAACAGGGAAGAGCCCATCGGTCAGAGAGGTCGAGTGGAAAGGATTCCTCCGACGCCAGGGCGACCGAAAGGTTGCTTCCAACGGGGGGCCACTAGCGGCCCTGCGAGGTCGCGCGGACAACGCCCGTACCTTCGGTTCTCTCTCCCATTCGCATGGCTACCGACCCGCTCCACACGACCCCGCTCCACGACCGCCACCTCGCACTCGGCGCCAAGATGGCCCCGTTCGGCGGCTTCGACATGCCGATCCAATACGACGGGATCGTCGCCGAGCACACCGCCGTCCGCGAGTCGGCCGGGCTGTTCGACGTGAGCCACATGGGCGAGTTCAGGATCCGCGGCCCCCAGGCGCTCGACTTGGCCCAACGGCTGGTCACCAACGACGTCACCAAGCTCGAGGACGGGAAGGCGCTCTACGCCGTCTTGTGCCACGACTCCGGCACCGCCGTCGACGACCTGCTGGTCTACCGCATCGCACAGGACGACGTGCTCCTCGTCGTCAACGCGTCCAACATCGAGAAGGACTGGGCGCACGTTTCTGCCGTCGCCGACGACACCGGCCTGGAGACCGAGCTGACCAACGAGTCCGACGACTGGGCGCTCTTGGCGCTCCAAGGCCCGAAGGCTTTCGCCGTCCTCGAGGACGCGACCGGCATCGACGCGAACGCGATTCGGTACTACCACTTTCAGGTGCTCGAGCCCGGCGCTTTGTTCGGCGCCGAGCGGGCCATCGTCTCGCACACGGGCTACACCGGCGAGTCGGGCGTCGAGCTCTACCTCAGCCCCGACGCCGCCGGCCGGGCGTGGGACGCGCTCATCGAGGCCGGGGCCGTCCCGGCCGGACTCGGCGCCCGCGACACGCTGCGCCTGGAGGCCGGGTACTGCTTGTACGGCCACGAGCTCGACGACGACACGACGCCC
>NZ_JBARYR010000066.1:0-3215 GCF_049648075.1 Rubrivirga sp.
CCGTACAGGTCGATATGCGCGCTGGATCGGCTCTTGCAGGTCCCTTCCTCGTCTTCACTTCCTTGCCCTGTCCATGCGTGCTCTCCTCCTCGCCCTTCTCTTTTCCACCGCCACCGCGGCTCAGACCGAGTCCGTCGTGGTTACGATCACGCCCGACGGCTACACGCTTGCCACCGTCTCCGACGAGCCCGTCGACTCTGACCGCGCCCTGCTCCTGACGTACACGGAAGAGGGGACGTGGCTAAGCCGAGTGCTATCACCGGACGACGTCCCGTCTGAGGTGATGGCCCGAAGACGCCCGGCGCGCTTCCGCCCGGCCTCGGCGTCCCTCCGGCCCGTGACCCGCCCGGCCCACCGAGCGGACGTGACTCCGAGAGAGATGCGGGTGGGAACCCCTCTCCAGTCGCGCGTCCGGTACTCGGTGTGGCTCAGCCGCTTGCCGGCCGCCTCGGTCCCGTCGCTGCTCGCCGACCTCGAGGACGAGGCGCCGTTCACGCGGGCCGAGGTCCAGACGCGCGACCAGCACGCCGAGGTCGAGCTCTCGTTCGCGTTCTCGTCCGTCGGCGCGTGGGCCGAGTGGACCGAGCAGGCCGGCCTCGAGGCACGCTTCGCGAACGACCCCGCGATCCGCGTGCGGAGCACCATCGAGGTCGTCCGCCCGATGGAGCGGACCTACGGCGAGATCCTCGAGGACGCGCTCGAGATCCTCGACGACGACACGTTCGAGCTCGACGGCGAGTCCACCGACGTCCTCGGGGACGGCGAGATCATCGACGACATCGACTAGTCCTGACGCTCGGAACCGTCCTCGAGGGCGCTGCCCCGTCCTCGAGGTCGACGCTCGACTCCGACGCGCTCTAGCCTTCTGACGTCGCACGCCGCCCTCACCTTCCAGACATGCCCCGACACTACCTCACCGTCGCGTTCCGCGCCCTGCGCCGGCACCCCGGCTACGCGTCGCTCAACGTCGTGGGGCTGGCCGTCGGGATCGCGTGCTGCCTGTTCCTGCTCCTGTTCGTCCAGGACGAGCTGAGTTACGACCGCCACCACCACGACGCCGAGAGCGTCTTCCGCGTCACGTCCGTTCCGGGCTTCGACGAGTCCGACCGGGACCGGGAGATCATCAGCACGCCGGCCCACGTCGCCCAACTCCTCGAGGACGAACTGCCGACTGTCCAGGCTTCGGCTCGTCTGTACACCTACTGGCGCAACGCGCTCGTGACCGTCGGGGACGACGCCTTCGAGGAGACCGGGTTCTACTCCGCCGATCCAAACGTCTTCGACGTGCTCACGCACCGCTTCATCCAGGGCGATCCTGGGACGGCGCTCTTGCAACCTGACGCGGTCGTGCTCACCGAGTCGACGGCCCAGCGCTACTTCGGCGACGTCAACCCCATCGGCCAGACCATCATACGCGACGGGTCTCGGAACTACCAGGTGACGGGCGTCATCGAGGACGTCCCCGAGGCGGCGCACTACGACTTCGACCTGATCGACGCGATGGACCCGCCGGACGGCCCCGTCGAGTGGGGGACGGCCAACTACTTCACGTACGTCCGCGCCAACAACGCCGGCGCGCTGCCCGGCCAACTCGACGCCCTGATCGACCGACTCGAGGCCGAGGGGCAAGATCCGTGGACACTTCGGGCCACGCCCGTCACCGACATCCGTCTCTACTCCGAGCTCGAGGGCGAACTCAAGCCGACCGGCACGATTCGGACGGTCGTTGGGTTTGCGACCGTCGCGTTGCTGATCCTGCTGATCGCGTGCATCAACTACATGAACCTCGCAACGGCGCGCTCTGCGAAACGGGCGGAGGAGGTCGGGCTGCGGAAGTCGCTCGGTGCGCACCGGAGCCAGCTCGTGACGCAGTTCTACAGCGAGTCCGCGCTGATGACGGTCTTTGGTGTTCTGCTGGCACTCCTCGTCGTGGCGATCGGATTGCCGTGGTTCAACGCCCTCAGCGGCAAGGCATTAATGTTCGGGGCACTCACCAGCCCGGGCATCTTGGCCATCATCGGCGTCACCCTGGTCGTGGTGACGTTCGTGGCGGGGAGCTACCCCGCTCTGCACCTGTCGAGCGCTGAGCCCGTTCGGGCGTTGCGCGGAGGTTCAGCGTCAGGAGGAACGTCGTGGGTGCGGCAGGGGCTCGTGGTGTTCCAGTTTGGGATCTCGGCCGTCTTGGTCGTAGGGACGCTCGTCGTGCTGAGCCAGGTTCGGTTTCTGGGCGATCAGGACCTAGGATTCGACAAGGAGCAGGTGGTCGCACTGCCGCTGTCAGATTCGATTCTCCAGACCGCCGCGCCGGCGATTAAGCAGGAGCTGCTTCAGAGCCCGCGCATCGAGGCCGTCGGCGCCGTGAACGCGGTACCGGGCGAGGTCGGCTGGACCTCGAGTGTGTGGGGCGAGGGGATGCCCACCGAGCAAACGATCACCTCCAACGGTCTGCCGGCCGGCGCAGACGTGGCCGACGGACTCGGGCTGCGCGTCGTGGCCGGCGCCGCCTTCGAGAACCCGCCGACGCCGGACTCGACCAACTTCCAGTTCCTCGTCAACGAGTCCGCCGCTCGTCAACTCGGGTGGACACCCATCGAGGCCGTCGGCCGTGCGCTGAGCGTCGACGGCCGTCGAGGTCGCGTGCGCGGCGTGGTGCAGGACTTCCACTTCCAGTCGCTCCACGCCTCCATCGCCCCGCTCGCGATCTGGTATCAGCCGGATGCCGTGCACCACCTCGCCGTCCGCCTCGCCCCTGGCGACACACGCGCGGCGATGGCCGACCTCGAGGCCGCCTGGGGCCAGTTCGCGTCGCACCGTCCGTTCGCGTACCGCTTCCTCGACGACGTGTACGACGGACTCTACCGCAGCGAGCAGCGCCTCGGGGACATCGTGAGTCTGTTCGCCGGACTCGCGATTCTGGTCGCGTGCCTCGGTCTTTTTGGGCTAGCGGCATTCACGGCCCAGCAGCGCACCAAAGAGATCGGCGTGCGCAAGGTGCTCGGCGCGACCGTTCCCAATCTGGTGGCGCTGTTGACGAAGGACTTCGTCGCGCTCGTGGGTGTCGCCTTTGCGATTTCGGTGCCGCTGGCGTGGGTCGGTATGTCGCGATGGCTCGACGGGTTCGCCTACCACGTCACGCTCGGCCCCGCGCCGTTCTTGGCGGCCGGCGCGCTGCTGGTCGTCGTCGCGCTCGCGACCGTGAGCGCCCAGGCCCTGCG
>NZ_JBARYR010000067.1:0-10514 GCF_049648075.1 Rubrivirga sp.
ATCTGCCGCTCTGGGTACGCATCGTCGCGGCATTCCTGCTCATCGACGTCTGGATGTACGCGTGGCACCGCTTGAACCACCGCGTGCCGTTCCTGTGGCGTTTGCACCGCGTCCATCACTCGGATGCTCAGATGGACGTCACGACGGCGAGCCGCTTTCACACGGGTGAGATCGTGCTGTCCTCGATCCTGCGCATCGGCGTGATCGCTGCGCTCGGTGTGAGCGCCTGGGAGCTGGTGCTGTACGAGACCGCCATGTTCGCGGTCGTCCAGTTTCATCACTCCAACCTGGGCGTGTCGCCCGGCCTCGATCGGGCGCTACGGGCTGTGATCGCGACGCCAGCGATGCACAAGGTCCATCACAGCCGTTGGCAGCCCGAAACGGACTCGAACTACGGGTCGCTGTTCTCGTGGTGGGACCGCCTATTCAACAGCTTCCGAATGCGTGTCGACGTGTCGACGATCCGCCTCGGCCTCGATGGCTTCGATACGCCCGAGCACGAGTCGCTTCGAGGTCTCGTGGCGATGCCCGCCGCCCCGCTCGACGGCCTCGAGGACGATGCTAGAAACCGACCGCCGGAAGGGGAATAGTCCGGGGCTCGGGACGTTCTAAAACCTGAGCAAAAGATACCGTCCGGCCGTATTTTGGACCGATTGACGCGACGGCAGAATCTGGCCTCGAGGCCGATCCCCGACTCCCACAGTATATGTCTGAATTGACTGGTCCCGACAAACCGTACGAGAACCTGACCACGCCCGACGGTGAGACGCCAACGCCGCCCGCCAACGCGCTCGCGGTGCCTCCCGGAGGCGACGGCGCGCCGATCGTCAAGGAGTACGGCGCCGGTAACATCCAAGTCCTCGAAGGCTTGGAGGCCGTCCGCAAGCGCCCCGCCATGTACATCGGCGACGTGGGCGTCCGTGGGCTTCACCACCTGGTGTACGAGGTCGTCGACAACTCGATCGACGAGGCCCTAGCCGGTTACTGCGACCACATCGAGGTCGTGATCCATGAGGACAACTCGATCTCGGTGACCGACGACGGCCGCGGCATCCCAGTCGCGATGCACCCGACGGAGGGGAAACCGGCCGTCGAAGTCGTGATGACGGTCTTGCACGCGGGCGGCAAGTTCGACAAGGACACGTACAAGGTGTCGGGCGGGCTCCACGGCGTCGGCGTGTCGTGTGTGAACGCGCTGTCGGACCGGCTCGATGTCAAGGTCCGCCGCGACGGCGGCGTCTTTAAGATGGCGTTCGAGAAGGGCGACACCGTTGAGGAGCTGACTCGCGTCCGCGATATGGAGGAGGGTGAGGAGACGGGCACGACCGTCACGTTCACGCCCGACAAGGGCATCTTCTTCGACCGCGTTTATCGGTTCGACACCTTGGCCTCGAGGATGCGCGAGCTAGCGTATCTCAACAAGGGCATCACGATCTCGCTCTCTGACGAGCGCGAGGACGACGACGAGCTCCGCACCGAGGTCTACCACTCGGAAGGCGGGCTCATCGAGTTCGTGGAGTACCTCGACGAGGCGCGCGAGTCGCTTTTCGAGGGCGGCATCTTGATCGAGGACGAGGACGCCGACGTCCCGGTCGAGCTCGCGATGCTCTACAACACGGGGTATCAGGAGAACGTCCTGTCGTTCGTCAACAACATCAACACGCACGAGGGAGGAACGCACGTCTCTGGCTTCCGCCGCGCCCTGACCCGGACGCTCAAGGGCTACGCCGACAAAAACGACCTGCTCAAAAAGGCCAAGGTCAACCTGTCCGGTGACGACTTCCGCGAGGGGCTGACGGCTGTTCTTAGCGTCAAGGTGCAGGAGCCGCAGTTCGAGGGCCAGACCAAGACCAAGCTGGGCAACGGCGAGGTCCAGGGCGCGGTCGAGAGCCTGGTCGGGCAGAAGCTGTCCGAGTGGCTCGAAGACCACCCGCGCGAGGCAAAGACGATCATACAAAAGGTGATCTTGAGCGCTCAGGCTCGGTCCGCGGCTCGGCGCGCGCGTGAACTCGTCCAGCGCAAAAGTGCGTTCGGCGGCGGTGGCCTGCCGGGCAAACTGGCGGACTGCGCCTCGAAAGACCCGAGCGAGTCCGAGTTGTACCTCGTCGAGGGCGACTCGGCCGGTGGCAGCGCCAAGCAAGCGCGCGACCGGCATTTCCAGGCCATCCTGCCGCTCCGTGGCAAGATCCTGAACGTCGAGAAGGCCCGACTCGACAAGATCTTGGACAACGAGGAGATCAAGAACATGGTCACCGCGCTCGGCGTCCAGATCGCTGCCGGCGCGGACGAGTTCTCGGACGAGAAGCTCCGCTACCACAAAATCGTCCTGATGACGGACGCCGACGTGGACGGAGCCCACATCCGAACGCTGCTCTTGACGTTCATCTACCGCTACCTGCGACCTCTCCTCGAAGCCGGGTACATCTACATCGCGCTTCCGCCGCTCTACCGAGCCAAGAAGGGCAAGAAGGAGGTGTACTGCTGGAACGACCAGCAACTCGAGAAGGCCATCGCTGACTTCGGCGGGGCGGCCGGTGTGGGGGTCCAGCGGTACAAGGGACTCGGCGAGATGAACCCGGAGCAGCTGTGGTCGACGACGATGGACCCGGACCACCGGATGCTCCAGATCGTGACCATCGACGACGCGGCGGCGGCGGACAAGACGTTCTCGACCTTGATGGGCGACGCCGTCGAGCCGCGGCGCAAGTTCATCGAGCGCAACGCCAAGTACGCGACCATCGACACCTAAGCCTTTCGCTCCGGCCTCGAGGTCGGGGCGACTCCCGCCATGTCAGAGCCTACGGTCCTCGAGTCTGGTGCTGCGTCCGGAATGTCGGGTTGGGCGTACGACGCGCCGCTAACGTGGGCTCAGGTGTGTGAGGACCCCACGCTCGACGGACTGCCGTACCGGATCGAGCTCGACCGATATGGTCGTCTGCTTATGAGTCCGGTCTCCACTCGTCACAGCCGCCTGCAGGGCCGAGTTGCTCGTCTCCTCGAGGACTCACTCGGCGGGGAGGCCTTCCCGGAGTGTGCGATCAAGACCTCGGAAGGGATTCGGTCGCCGGACGTTGTCTGGATGTCGGAGGCCTTCGCAACGTCGATCGAGGACGGAGCGATCGCCCTCTCGCGAGCTCCTGAGATCTGCGTCGAGGTCCAGTCGCCCTCGAATCCGTGGGCGGAGATGGAGGAGAAGGTGACGCTCTATCTCGCGAAGGGCGCCCACGAGGTGTGGATCTGCGAGCCGGACGGCCGGATGCGGTTCTTCGGTCACGAAGGCGAGCGCGAGACGTCCGAGCTAATGGAAGACGCGCCCTCGAGGGTGACCTTGTGACTCGTCCTCGAGGTCGAAAGCAGGAGACCTCGCTAGGTTGACATTCATGCGTCCCGATCTCTCCGTCGTCGTCCCGGTCTACAACGAGGCCGAGAGCCTGCCTGCACTGGCAGACGAGATCCGGTCCGCCCTCGAGGGCGCGGGCTTGACCTTCGAGGTCTGGTTCGTCGACGACGGATCGAGCGACACTTCGTGGGACGTCGCCACTGGAATACATCGTCAGGACGAGCGGTTTGCGGGTGTTCGGTTCCGCCGCAACTACGGAAAGAGTGCGGCGCTCGCGGCGGGGTTTAAGCGCTCGACCGGCCGCTACGTCGCTACCCTCGACGCTGATCTACAGGACGATCCGGCCGAACTGCCTCAGATGGTCGCCACCCTCGAGGGCGGCGCGGACTTGGTCAGTGGGTGGAAGCGGAAGCGGAACGACCCGTGGGAAAAGCGGCTGCCGTCGAAGTTCTTCAACCGCGTTACGCGCTGGATGTCGGGGATCAAGCTGAACGACTTCAACTCCGGCATCAAGTGCTACCGCCGCGAGGTGGTCGAGAGCGTTCGCATCTACGGTGAGATGCACCGCTACATCCCGCTCCTGGCGAAGTGGGAGGGCTACGACCGGATCGAGGAGCAGGTCGTGAACCACCGCGAACGGGTCCACGGCGTGACCAAGTTTGGCTTGGAGCGCTACCTCCGCGGCTTCCTCGACCTGATCACCGTCACCTTTCTGACGCGGTTCGCGCGTCGTCCGATGACCTTCTTCGGCGGCTTGGGCACGGTCAGCTTCCTGTCCGGACTCGCGATCCTGGTCTACCTGACCGTCGTGAAGCTGGCCTACGGCCAGGGAATCGGCGACCGGCCGCTTCTGATCTTCGGCGTCATGCTGATCCTTCTGGGTGCGCAATCGTTCTTGGCGGGCCTCCTGGGCGAGATGATCGTCCGGCCCGAGGTTGAGGACGCCGCGCGGTACGACGTCGTCGAAGAGTCCGAACCGTCCTCGAGGACGGAGACGCGACAGCGGGTCGAGGCCTAGGTGGCCCGGATCGCGCTCGTCGGTCCGTCGTGGCCCTACCGTGGCGGCATCGCCCACTTCCAGACGGGGATGCAGCGCGCCCTCGAGGGCGCCGGCCACGACGTGAGTGCGGTGACGTTTCGGCGCCAGTACCCAGAGTTGCTGTTTCCCGGAACGACGCAGTTCGACCCTGGGCCGCCGCCTCGCGGCCTCGAGCCTGCCGCGCAACTCTTGGACTCGGTCAACCCACTGAGCTGGCCGGCGGCCGCTCGATTCGTCGCGGAGCGTGCGGACGTCGCAGTGCTGTCCTACTGGATGCCGTTCCTCGGCCCTGCCATCGGCACCGTAGCGCGGGGGCTCCGGAAGCGCGGCGTCACGACGCTGGCCGTCGTCCACAACGCGATTCCGCACGAGCGGAAGCCCGGCGACCTCGCCCTCGGCCGCTACGCCCTGCGCGACCTCGATGGGGCGATCGCGCTGAGCGAATCCGTCGAGGCGGATCTCAAGACGCTCGGCCTCGAGGCCCCGATTCACCGGATCGAGCACCCAGTGTATAGCGGTTTCGGAGACTCCGTCCCGAAAGCGAAGGCGCGCACACTCCTCGGCCTCGAGGCCGACGCACCCGTCTTCCTGTTCTTCGGCTTCATTCGCCGCTACAAAGGACTCCACGTGCTTCTCGAGGCGTGGGCGAACGTCCGGCGCCGACTGCCCGCCGCGCAGCTCGTGATCGCAGGCGAGTTCTACGCCGACGAGGCCGAGACGCGAGCGACCGTCGCCGACCTCGAGGGCGTCCGCCTCGAGGCCGACTACATCCCGGACAGCCGCGTCCCGCTCTATTTCGGCGCCGCCGACGTCGTCGTGCAGCCCTACGTCTCTGCGACGCAGAGCGGAGTCGCCCAGATCGCGTTTCACTTTGGTCGCCCAGTGATTACGTCGGACGTAGGCGGTCTAGCGGAGATCATCGGCGACGACGCGGGCTTGGTCGTCCCGCCCGACGACGCTTCCGCCCTCGAGGACGCGATGGTCCGGTTTGTCGAGGACGACCTCGAGGCCGAGTTGTCGCGAGGCGTCGAGCGACAGCGGGACCGGTTCTCGTGGGACCGACTCGTCGACGCCGTCGAGGGCTTGGCTGGAGTCGGGCAGGAGGGATAGGAGGAGGGGTCATGGCAAGCCCACCGAGACGCGTCCTCGAGGGCGAGAAGTTGGGATGCGCGTCTCGCGCCCCGTTCCCTGTGCCTTCAACCTCGACCTCGAGGTCGGGTACCTTCCAGCACTCCCGCACACGACCCGTGGATTACGACCCTGTCAAAGACCGCCTGGGCAGCTTCTTCTGGAAGACTCCAACCCGTACGAAGGCGTTCTACCGCATCCTCGACGCCGTTTTCCTGAGGTCGTGGTACGTCCGCCGGGCGCTGCGTCGCGAGATCGAGAGCAAGGGCTCGGGACCCCTCCGGGTCCTCGATGCAGGGACCGGCTTCGGACAGTACGCCTACTGGCTCGTCGACACGTTTCCCAATGTCGAGGTCACCGCCGTCGACATCAAGGACGACTACCTCGAGCGCGCCCAGACGTTCATGGCGCAGACGCCGTACGCATCGCGCGTCGCGTTCGAAAAGGCCGACCTGACGCTGCCGCTCGAGTACCTCGACACGTTCGACCTGGCGCTGTCGGTCGACGTGATGGAGCACATCGAGGACGACCGGGCGGTGTTTCGCAACGTGCTCGCGGCGCTCAAGGATGGCGGCTCGTTCATCGTCAACACGCCGAGCGACCAAGGGGGGAGCGGCGTGACCGAGGAAGGGGAGGAGAGCTTTATCGGCGAGCACGTCCGCGATGGCTACCCGCTGGTCGAGCTGGTCGAAAAGCTCGAGACGGCCGGCCTCGAGGTCACGGACACCGACTACGCGTACGGGCCGGTCGGGTCGGTCGCGTGGCGTCTGTTGGTCAAGTGGCCGATCCAGATGCTCTCGACCAGCAAGTGGCTGACGCCTCTCGTCGCCGCCTACTACCTACCCGCCGGGCCGGTCGGCCTGGCGCTCAACGCCGTCGACCTCAGCCAAGAGAACGAGACCGGAACGGGGTTGCTGGTCACCTCGAAGAAGCCCCACGGCGACCTCGAGGTCGGAGATGGTCTGAGCCTCGACGTCCCCGCCCTCGAGGTCGCGTAGCGAGACGGTTCTGTCGAGGACATCCCACCCGCTGTTGCTGGAGCCCCCTCAAGTGGGCGAGTCGGCTCCGTTCTCGAAGGCCGTTCCGGCCCTACGGTCGGTCGCGGCCTCGAGGACGAGGCGAATCTGTGCGACGACGCCCTCGAGGTCGCGTGAACTCGGCAGGATCGTGGTGGAAACAGAGCGCTCCCGCCAAGGCGCTCCCGTAGCTTGCTGAGCGAGCATTCACCCCGCCTCGATGCCCGCCGACCCCGCCGACGTCAAGTTCATCTTTGTGACCGGCGGCGTAACGTCGTCGCTCGGCAAGGGAATCGTGTCCGCCAGCCTGGGGCGGCTGTTGGAGGCCCGAGGACTGCGCGTTACGATCCAGAAGTTCGACCCGTACATCAACGTCGACGCGGGGACGATGAACCCGTACGAGCACGGCGAGGTCTACGTCACTGATGACGGCGCTGAGACCGACCTCGACCTGGGCCACTACGAGCGCTACCTCGGCGTGCCGATGTCGCAGGCCAACAACGTGACGACGGGCCGCGTCTACTCCGGCGTGATCGCGAAAGAGCGAGCAGGCGCCTACCTCGGCAAAACGGTCCAGGTCGTACCCCACGTGATCGACGAGATCAAAGGCTGGATGCGTCGGCTGGCTGAAACGGGTGATTACGATATCATCATCACTGAGGTCGGTGGGACGGCGGGTGACATCGAGAGCTTGCCCTACCTCGAGGCGATCCGCCAGCTGTCGCTCGAGGAGGGCCGGACGAACACAGCGCTCATCCACCTGACGCTAGTCCCCTACCTCGCCGCCGCCGGCGAACTCAAGACGAAGCCGACCCAGCACTCGGTCAAGACGCTGCAGAGCTACGGGCTCCAGCCCGACGTCTTGGTCTGCCGCACCGAGCACCCGCTGCCCGAAGACGTCCGCGCCAAGATTGCCCTGTTCTGCAACGTCGGCCCGGAAGCGGTCGTCGAGAGCCGCGACGCGGAGTCGATCTACGAGGTCCCACTCCTGCTCCGCGAGCAACGGTTCGACGAGGTCGTCCTCGAGCGTCTCGGCCTCGAGGACGCGCTTGGGAAGGATCCGACGGCCGGCTTGGAGCCGTGGGTGGACTTCTTGCGGCGGCTCAAGAACCCGGACGGCGAGGTGACGATTGCGCTCGTCGGCAAGTACGTCGAGCACCAAGACGCGTACAAGTCGATCTCGGAGAGCTTCCTGTTGGCCGGCGCCCGAAACGGCGTGCAGGTGGACGTCCGCGCCGTCCTGTCCGATGACGTTACCTCCGACAACGTGGCATCCGCCCTCGAGGACGTCTCCGGCGTGTTGGTCGCACCCGGCTTCGGCGACCGCGGCGTCGACGGCAAGATCGAGGCCGTCCGCTGGGCTCGCGAGAACGGCATCCCGTTCCTCGGCATCTGCCTGGGGATGCAGGTCGCGACCGTCGAGTTCGCGCGCCACGTCGCCGGCCTCGAGGGCGCCCACTCGACCGAGTTCGACGCGGACAACCCGTTCCCGGTCATCTCGATGATGGCCGAGCAGAAGACGGTGACCGATAAGGGCGGCACGATGCGACTCGGCGCGTACACGTGCGCGCTCACCGAGGGCACGCTGGCGCGCGAGGTCTACGGCGCTGACACGGTCCAAGAGCGCCACCGTCACCGCTTCGAGGTCAACAACGACTTGCGCTACAAACTCCGTGAGGCGGGCCTGGTGTTCTCGGGCGTTAACCCGGACCGCGATCTCGTGGAGATCGTCGAACTCCCGCGTCCCGTCGAGGGCGACGGCGCGGTCGCGGGACCGACACACCCGTGGTTCGTCGGCGTCCAGTTCCACCCAGAGTACCGGTCGCGCGTAATCGAGCCGCACCCTCTGTTCGTCCAGTTCGTCGCCGCCGCCGTCGAGCACGCGCGGTCGGCCGGGACGCTCACGGAGCCGACCGGTCCGAGCCGTCCTCGGCGCGTCCGTCGTGCGACCGCTCGCGTGCTGGCGAAGGAGTAATCTCGAGGTCGATTGCGGCAGGAGGAAGGGGCCGCCCTCGAGGTCGCATGCTCGGAGCGGAGGCGCGTCCTCGAGGTCGGAATCCCGAGTAGGCGCACATCTGCGACGTGGCCCCAGGGCCATCTTTTTGCACCTCTGCACCTCTGCACCTCTGCACCTCTGCACCTCTGCACCTCCGTGCCTCACGTCCCCGCTGTTTACGAAGGTCACGTCCGCGTCCGCGTCGGCGCGCTGATCTTCGACGATCCTGTGGCGCCGTCCTCGATGTTGCTCGCGGAGCACGCCGGGATCTGGGAGGACCAGCCGTTCTGGACGATGCCGGGCGGGGGCGTCGAGTTCGGCGAGTCCCTCGAGGACGCGCTTATCCGCGAGGTGACGGAGGAAACGAGTGTTGACATCGAGGTCGGGCCGATGCGGTACGTCCTCGATTTCGTGCGGCCGCCGCTCCACGCGGTGTCGTTCTACGCCGTCTGCACGGCCCGCGACCTCGAGGTCGCCATGCTCGGGCGGGACCCTGAGCTGGGCGACGACCAGATCCTGCGCAGCCTGCGGATGGTGCCGCTCGGAGAACTGACCGAACTGACGGTCTACCCCGAGCCTCTCGCCGCGCGGCTCGCCCGCGACCTCGAGGACGGCTTCCCAGACGGACTCGTGTATCTCGGTACAGCGCGATGATGAATCTCGTCAGCCCGTCAGAGCGCTGGAGCCGGATTGCTGGTTGGGCCGTTGCCGCTCTGGCCGTCGGTGCCCTGTCATATATCGCGGGTGTCGACCTCGAGGACGGAGCGCGCGCCCGAATGGTGCGCTACATCGGGATCCTAGTCTCGGCGGTCATGGCCATCGGCGTCACGCACGTGCTGTTCCCAGACCCGAGGCGCCGCGCACTCCAGGTCGTGAACGCGTCGCCGTCGCGGCTCCGTCGGCGTCAAGTAAGACGTTGGGCTCCAATCCCACTGATTTTGTCGATTCCCGCGCTCGTAATTGGGAAAGGCTGGATAATCCTCGAGGGCGCCTTCGCCACCATCGTTGTAGGGTGGGTGGCGTTTGTGGGTGCGAGCGAACTCGGACCTCAAGTTCGCAAGTGGGAGTCTCTAAAAGGAGGTAGATGGTACCGTGCGCTCTACTCATGGGCACCGCCATTGCGGTTTTTGGTGCCGGATCCACTCGTTCCGGGCATCCTGTTGACCGGGCAGATATTCCTGGTCGGTAGCGGACTCGCGATCGTCGGACAGGTCGGGGGCACTACAGCCGTCTTGGCCGTGGCGATCGTGGCGACGGCCCGAGTCATCAGCGTTCCGTTCGACCGCGCGTTTTGGATGTCCAACGCGGTTTGGGCAGACGCTTTCCGTCAGACAGACTCTGCTGACGCACGCGATCCCGTCGCTCACGACTCGGTCTACTGGGCTCCTGCGAGCTTCCGCCCGTCGGTGTGGGCTGGGCTCGTCAGCCTCGACCGCCGTTTCCCACTCGGCCGTGTCGCAGCTCTCGGTCTGGCATTGATCGCGGTCGCCCACCTTGCTGGATTGTCGGCCGGTGTACGCTTCGCGTCCGTCGCCCTGTACATCGTGGTCCTCAACGGCGCCGTTGTGCTGACCGCCCTCGAGGACGTGATCCCCGGCGCCCTCGAGGTCCGACTCGGGGGGCCAGCGCGGTGGACCGCCGCCCGCTTTCTAATGAACGCCCGCTGGCTCCCTCCGCTCCTGGTCATTCGGCTGCTTCTCGTTTGGTTAGCAGACCTGCCGTGGGGGACGTTGGTGGTGTGGGCAGCCGTTGACCTGGCCGTCGCCGTGCTGAGCGCCGTACTCGTGACCTTTATCGCTCGTCTCCGGTTTCGCCGTGCTCTCGCCTAGTCTCGCTTCGTTTCTCGCCCTCGAGGCCAACCGGACGTCCGTCCTCGAGGTCGAGGACGTCACCAAGCGCTACCTGTTCGGGCCGTTCGTGCTACGCGACCTGTCGCACCGGTTCGAGCCGGGCACCGCAACGGGATTGGTCGGCCCCAATGGCTCAGGAAAGTCG
>NZ_JBARYR010000068.1:0-2293 GCF_049648075.1 Rubrivirga sp.
ACGCTGGGCCACCGCCGATCCGGCGCGCGGCACGTGGCGGCTCGTCCTCGAGCCCGACAGCGCCATCGGCGTTGTTGCCGTCCGCCTCGAGGCGCGGTAGGGAGCGCCCGGACTCGCCCTCGAGGTCGGACCTAGACCGCAGGGATTCGGTACCGAGGGGGACCCCTCCCGTGCCCATGTCGACCGTCGCCCTCGTCTACCCGAACCAGCTCTTCGACGAGCATCCCGCCTTCGAGGGCGCCGACCGCGCCGTCCTCCATGAGGACGACCTCTACTTCCGCGACGAGCGCTACCCGGCCCGCAACCACAAGCTGCGCCTGGTCCTGCACCGCGCGACGATGCGCCGCTACGCCGACCGCCTGCGCGACGCCGGCCTCGAGGTCGAGTACGTCGCCTGGGCCGACCGCGTCTCGACGGCGGACTTGCTCAAGCGGTTCGCCGAGGAAGACGTGGAGACCGTCCGCCTGTGCGAGCCGGTCGACTTCGTCCTGGAGAAGCGGCTGCACGCCGGAGCCGCAGCGGCCGATGTCGACCTCGAGGTCGTGGACACGCCGCTCTTCCTAAACACGCGCCAGGAGAACGCCGACTTTTTCGCCGGTCGAAAGCGGTACTTCATGGCCGACTTCTACAAGCACCAGCGCCGGCGGTTGGGCATCATGGTCGACGGCGAGGGCAAGCCGGCGGGCGGCAAGTGGAGCTACGACCACGACAACCGAAAGAAGCTGACCAAGGCCGCCCTCGAGGCCGTCCCGCCGCTGCCGAGCGTGGAGCAGGACGCGTACGCGACCGAGGCGCAGGCGTACGTCGAAGAGCACTTCCCCGACCACGTCGGCGCGAGCGGGCCGCTCCCCTACCCGACCGATCACGACGGCGCTGGGCGCTGGCTCGAGGTCTTCGTCCAGGAGCGCCTCGAACAATTCGGCCCCTTCGAGGACGCCATCGAGCCGGGCCGGTCGCACTTATACCACGGCGTCCTGACGCCGATGCTGAACGTCGGGCTGCTGACACCGCACCAGGTTTTGGACGCCGTCCTC
Organism: Rubrivirga sp.; assembly: GCF_049648075.1. Lineage (GTDB taxonomy): Bacteria > Bacteroidota > Rhodothermia > Rhodothermales > Rubricoccaceae > Rubrivirga. Next base: position 1,035 of record NZ_JBARYR010000068.1, read on the forward strand.
GAGGCCGACGGCATCCCGCTCAACTCGCTCGAGGGGTTCGTGCGCCAGATCATCGGGTGGCGCGAGTACATGCGCGCCGTCTACGACCTCGAGGGCGTGACGATGCGGAACGGCAACGTGTGGGGGTTCGAGCGCGAGATCCCCGACGCGTGGTACACCGGCGAGACGGGGCTCGCGCCCGTCGACGACGTGATCCCGCGCGTGCTCGAGACCGGCTACGCCAACCACATCGAGCGGCTGATGGTGCTGGGCGGCGCGCTCTTCCTGAGCCGCTTCCACCCGCGCCACGTCTACCGCTGGTTTTCCGAGATGTTTATCGACGCCTACGACTGGGTCATGGTCTCGAACACGTACGGCATGAGCCAGCACGCGGCCGGGCCCATCATCACGACCAAGCCGTACATGAGCGGGTCGAACTACCTGCGCAAGATGAGCCACTACCCGCGCGGCGACTGGGAGGCCGAGTGGGACGGGCTCTACTGGACCTTCCTGCGCGACTACCGCGACGAGCTCGAGACCTACCGCCGGATGTCGCTGGTGACTGGACACCTGGACCGGATGTCACCGGAGAAGCTAGAGGCACACGAGGCGGCGGCGACGCGCTACCTCGAGCGGATCGGCCTCGAGGACGAGTAGCCCCACCCTCGAGGTCGACCCCTTTCTACCCATGCCCGACGCCCTCGACCTGCTCCGCCAGCGCACGCGGCGTTTGAACAAGCACGCTGTCCCCGACGCGGACTACGTGCTGTGCTGGCTCCAGCAGGCGCTCCGTGCCGAGCACAACCCGGCCATCGACGCCGCCATCGCGGCCGGCAATGAGCACGGTCTTCCGGTCGTCGTCTACCACGGGCTCGACAACCGCTACCCGTACGCGTCGCACCGGCTCCACCGCTTCATCCTCGAAGCCTCCCGCGAGCTCGGGGTTGGCGTCGAGGCGCGCGGGCTCCGGTTCGTGCGCTACGTGCGCCGGCCGGACAAACTAGAAGAGGGACTGGTCTACCGGCTGTGCCAACGCGCTGCGATGCTGGTCACCGACGACCAACCGACCTACGTCGCCCGGTGGCAGGCGGACCGCGTCGCAGAGCGCGTCGAGATCCCCGTCCTGGCGGTCGACGCGACGTGCCTGGTCCCGATGAACGCCGTGCCCGGCCCGCACCAAGCCACGAAAGCGTTCCGCGCCGCCGCGACCAAGTTGCGAGGGCTCCACCTCGCCACCGACCTCGAGCAAGCACCGGACGTCTCCCGCTACGACGGCGACC
>NZ_JBARYR010000069.1:0-2346 GCF_049648075.1 Rubrivirga sp.
AGGTCGGCGCCCCGTGGCCGAACCCGGCGCGCGCGTCGGTCGCCCTCGAGGTGACGGCTCCCCAGGCCGGAACGGCTCGCGTCGCCGTCTACGACGTGCTCGGACGGCAGGCCATCGCGCCGTCCTCGAGGACGGTCTCGGCTGGAACGTCTCGAGTCGGCCTCGACACGAGCGATCTGCCGGCGGGCGTCTACGTGATTCGCGTCGAGGTCGGGGGCCGGTCGTTCGCTCGGTCGCTGACCGTGGTCCGGTAGACCGAGCCGCCCTCGAGGCCCGGACGCGAGCAGGGCGGGATGCGTCCTCGAGGTCGAACGGAGCGTCCGTAGACCGTCCTCGAGGACACCTGATCCCTGGTGCGACGGTTTCAAGTATCGGAGGGGGAACCATCCCTGCCCGCCATGCTCCTTCGATTCGCCCTTTTCACTGCTCTCGCCCTTGGGTTCGCCCTCGAGGCCTCGGCTCAGATCACGCTCCGCGCGACCGACCCGATCATATACCTCCAAGGCGAGAGCCGTGTCGTCTCGGCCGAGATCGAGAACGAAGACGGAGCGGACACCGCGGCGCTCAACGCGCTCGTCGCGCAGTCCGGCCCGAACCAAACATGGGACTTCACGGGTCTCAACGTCACACAGGAGCTCGTTGGGACGGCCAGGGCCCTGAATGGCGCGGCAGGACCGCTTGCCTCAGAGGCCCCGTTCAACGACGCGACGCTGACCTACGAGTTTTCACTTGTTACAGAACAGGATGGGGAGTCGGTCCTCTTCGAGGGGTTCAGCTACGTCGAGCTCCGGTCGGACGGTCTCTACCAACTCGGGTCCTTCGGCCAAACGACGTTCGGCAGCGACTCGTTCGAGGCCACGTTTGTATTTGAGCCCGACGGCCAGCTCGTCGCGCCGACAACGATCTCCTTCGGAGACACGTGGACTGACTCGTACACGCTCGATGTCGTCCTGCTGTCTGAGACCGACGTGTCGTACGAGGCCGACGGTTGGGGCCAGGTCATCTTACCGGGCGTCGATGGCCCGGTCCCGGCCCTCCGCATCAGAAGCGATGTCTCGACAACCGTCTCCGGCACTACGTTCGAGAGCACCGGGTACGCGTTTCGAACGGCGACGGCATTGAACGCTACCATCTTGGTCGATGGCCCTGACCCCTTCGGGGACGTGCCGCCGCCGACCGCGTCGATCAGCACGTCGACGCCCACGGGAAGCACGTCGCAGACTGACCGACCTGACGACGAGTACACGCTCGGCTCGGCGCGCCCGAACCCGACCGCGGACCGAGCCGCGCTCGACCTGACAGTTCCGGCGCCGGGCTCCGCGATGGTGACTGTCTTCGACATGACCGGCCGCCAAGCCCTGGCGCCGGTCCACCTCGCGCTGGCCGCGGGGCCGAACGGCCTCGAGGTCGGGACAGCGGGCTTACCGGCCGGCGTCTACCTCGTCCGCGTCGACGTCGATGGCCGCGTCCTGTCCCGCCCGCTGACCGTCGTCCGGTAGCCGGGCCGCCCTCGAGATCGGGACTCGTCCTCGAGGACGCGGAGGCCTCGAGGTTGGCAGGGGGCCGGGCGGGGCGACTCCACTCGCTCCCGCCGGCCCCGCGCCGCCCTCGAGGACGGTCTCGGCCATCCACGTCGCTTCGTCGGTCTCGAGGACGAGCGTCGGCGCGAGGTCGTGTGGAAAAACTGGAGCATGTGCAGGAAGAGGTCGTCGGCGAAGAAGGCCTCGATGAACTCGCCCGGGAAGAACAGCGTCGTGCCGACGACGCCCGTCGTCCGCCAGACGCGGATCTGGCCGGGCGAGGTAGAGCACACGCGTCCGGCCTCGAGGCTGAACGCCTGCCCATCGAGGGCGAACGTGCCCTCGCCCTCCGCGACCAGGATGATGTCGTAGAACGACGACCGGTGCGGGCGCTCATCCAAGACGTAGCCGTCCAAGCTGCCGGCGCGGCCGACGTCGACCAGAAGCTCCGGGCCATACTTGTCGCGAGAAAAGTCGACGTCGAGGATGCCGCCCATACCGTCAAGATCGCCGGCCTCGAGGGTGGTCGCTCACCCCCACCGCCGCGACCGCGTGGCCGACCGGATCCGGCGCGTCACGCCCTCGAGGGCGGCGTCGGCGATCTCGTCCTCGGTCCTCGGCTCGGCCCCGTGCCAGTCCGACGTCCGGGCGCGAGCGCGGGCCGCCAGCCGGACGGCGCCCTCGAGACCGTTCCGCTTGACCGAGTACGACGTCTGCCGGCGCGTGCCGAGGTCGTCGATCCAGTAGGCCGTGACGTAGGGGACGCGCTCGTTGGGGAACGACCGCATGGTCACGCCGATGCCGGTCACGCCCGTCGCGCTCACGG
>NZ_JBARYR010000070.1:0-2422 GCF_049648075.1 Rubrivirga sp.
CGCCGCGGCGGCCGAGTCGGCGCGGGCGAGGTCGGCCTCGACGCGGGCGAGCTCGGCCTGGACCACGACTTGTTCGTCGGGATCGCGGCCCTCGATGCTGTCCTCCACCGTCTCTCGGATCCGGCCAACCGGATCGAGGACGGAGATCAGCAGGAAGAACAGGAGCGTCGAGACGATGTAGACGCGGAGCGGGGACAGCGACCGCTGACGCCGGCCCTTGAAGTAGTTTGTCGTCAGCCGACCCGGTTTGAACAGCAAGGTCCCGTAGGTCCGCCAGACGCGGCCGTCCAGGCCGAACAGCTCCTGGAACGCGCGCGCCACGAACCGGTGGACGGGCACACGCAGCTCCTGCGACTTCTGGCCGCACCGCGCGCAGAACTGGCCCGGCAGCCGCGCGCCGCAGTTGAGGCACAGCGTGGGCGCCTCGGCGACCAAGTCGGCCTCCTCCGGGGTCACCGCAGGCGGGCGGTCGACCTCGAGGTCGGCGGCGGGCGGCGGGTCGATGTCGGACACGGGGACGGAGGGCGAGGGACCCAACCTACGGGGCTCGCCGCGATCTCGTTACGTGACGGGCCGGCGGTCGCGGTCGAACGTCGTCGTGCGGACGTCCTCGAAGCGTCCGGCCCCATGATCGAACCGGCGCTCGCGGACCTCGAAGGTGTCTGGCCGGACGACGATCCAGTTGTAAAAATTGGTCATCCGGTTCGTCCCCCGCCCTCGATCCGAGGTCGCAGTCCCAGCACTCGCGATCACGACACGGTGCGGGTCCGACCTCGAGGACGACATTTCGACGGCCTCGACGTGGCTGACGTGCAGGTGCCCGCACAGCACGAGGTCGACGCGGCTCCGCCGGACAGCCTCGAGGGCGAGTGCCGCGCCGCGAGAGACGTCGTGATCTCCGAGTGCGTCGAGACGCACGACGTGATGGTGCAACGTCAGAACACGAAACGTCTCAGGCGGATGGGCATCGAAGAACGCCTCCATCGCATCGAGGTCGTCGCGCAAGATCCGGCCACCCTTGATGGTCCATCCGTGCGCTGAGTTCAGGCCAAACACGGCCACGCCGACCTCGACGTGGGTGGGTCGCAAGTCCGCCGTGATGTGTCCTTGGAACCGCTTGGTCGGGCTGAACAGCCGGTCGACCGGGTGGTGCCACCAGGCGCGGACGTCGTGGTTGCCCGGCACCACGATCACGGGCGGCTCGAACCGGTCGAGCATGGCCCGAGCGGCGCGAAACTCGCGCGTCCGCGCGCGCTGTGTCAGGTCGCCCGACACCACGACCACGTCGACACCTGCGGCGTTGACCTCGTCGACCAGACCGTCCACGACGCGGGCGTCCGAGATCCGTCCGAAGTGGACGTCGGACAGGTGCGCGATCGTGGACATCGAGGACGAGGCTCGGCCTCGAGGTCGGCTAGACCAGCATCAGCGACGGCGACTCGAGCATCGACTTGACGTCGCCCAGGAAGGCCGCCCCCGATGCGCCGTCGACGACGCGGTGGTCGCAGGAGAGCGTCAGCGTCATGACCTTGCCCGGTACCACCTCCCCGTCGTCGACGATTGGGACGTCGCGGATCGCGCCGATGGCCAGGATGCAGGCGTTGGGCGGGTTGATGATGGCCGTGAACTCGGAGATGCCGAACATGCCCAGGTTCGAGGTCGTGAACGTCGAGCCCGTGTACTCGCTCGGGTCCAGCTTGCCGTCTCGGGCGCGGCCGGCCAGCTCTCGCGTCTCGGCGGCGATTGCAGCCAACCCCTTGCGGTCGGCGTCGCGGACGACCGGCGTGATCAACCCCTCGTCCATCGCGACCGCGATCGCGACGTGGGCGCCGTCGTGCTTGCGGATGACGCCCTCGTCCTCGAGGTAGCTCGCGTTCACCATCGGGTGGCGGCGGAGCGCCGAGGCGCAGGCCTTGGTGATCAGGTCGTTGTAGCTGACCTTGGCCAACCCCTGCTTCTCGGTCAGCGCGTTGATGTCGGCGCGGAAACCCATCGCCGTCCGCATGTCGACGTCGACGGTGAGGTAGAAGTGCGGCGCGGTGAACTTGCTCTGGGCCAGGCGCTTGGCGATCGTCTTGCGCATCTGGGTGATGCGGACGTCTTCTCCACCACTGCTGACCGGCGACGCGGCGGGCGCGCTCGTCCTCGAGGACGGCTGCGCAGCTGGGGCCTGGACGGGCGTGACCTTCGAGGCCGGTGCTGGGGCTCCCTCCTTCGCTTTCTCGACGTCGCGCTTGACGACGCGACCGTCCGGTCCGGAGCCCGCGATCTGAGCCAGGTCGAGGCCCGCCTCTTCGGCCATCCGGCGAGCCAACGGCGAGGACTTGATGCGGCCACCGTCCGACCTCGAGGTCGGTTCGCTCGAGGGCGCCGCACTCGTGGACGACCCGTCGCCGCCGACCGGCTGAACGAGGGGTTGCAC
>NZ_JBARYR010000071.1:0-5554 GCF_049648075.1 Rubrivirga sp.
CCCCCCGCACGCTCGCCGACGTCCCCGCCGACCGCCGCGTCGCCTTCGTCGCCGTCTACGACGAGACCACGCCCGACGGCGCCCCGGTCCACCGCGTCGTCGTGGCCGACATCGAGGACCCAACCGTCTTCGAGGTCGTCTCTCGCCCCGACCACTACAGCGTCTCGCCGCACCTGAGCCCGGACGGGCAGCAGGTGCTCTTCGGGGACCGAACCATCGGGCCGGTCTCGGCCGTCCAGTACGTCCGGTACGACCTACGGACGGGACGGGCCGACACGCTCGGCCACGTCCCGCCGGGCGGGGAGGTGACCCGGCCGATCCTGGTCGGGCTCGGGTCCCCGGTCGTGTGGGAGCGGGACGGGCGCGGGTTCTACTTCACGAATCCGACCCCGTCGTTCTCGGGCAAACAGGACGTGCTCCGGTTTCGGTTCGCCGACGGGTTCTTCGAGCGGGTCCACGACTCGGGCAGCTACGCGACGACGGTGATCGGGATGAAGGGACCGGACTCGCTCGTCGTGTTCTCGGTCAGTCCGGAGGCGCCTGAGTGGACGCCGGAGCGGCCAGCGGGAATCTTCGTGATGAGCCGAGATGGTCGGCTCGCCCGCCGCGCACGAAACCTGAACCTCTCGTATGCCGCTGAGGAGAGGCGCCTCACGCGGGGGTTCACTGAGCCCATAATGAACGAGGGACGGGGGCTGGTAGCCTCAGTTTGGTCCGAGCTCAAGCCGGGTACCACGTCCGACTACGTCGTCTCACTCGCCGTCACAGATCTGGATGGGACGTACTTCCGATCCTACGAGCTAGATAGCAACTACCTGAACTGGCATCCACATTGGGGACCTGGCGAGACTGTTCTTTTCGAGAGGCAGCCGCGTGGCGCGAACGACTGGCGCTTTCACCAAGCAATGGTTCTGGACCTGGAGACCGGCTCCGTCCGAGAGCTCGCGGACCCGGCTACCTATGGGGCCGTCGGGATGCGGATGCCGGACGCAGGCGACTACTGATCCCCCTCCTTCTCCTGACTTCAACGTTCTATGTAACACCAGGCACCCACAGCGGAGGCACCGAGCCAGACTCCGGACAGAGACGCCAGCCCGATGCCCACCGCAGGTTCGCTCACAGTTCCATCCCATTTCCGAGGTGACCCATGAGACTCTTCCTCACACTCCTCGCCCTCTGTGGAGTTTCCGCAGCCCTCGCCCCGTCGGCCTCCGCACAGAGGCTCAACGCCCAGGCGCGTAGCACGGCCATCGACGCCTTCCGCGCCACACATGCCGACCGTCTGACTGAGGGCCTGGAGGTCCAAGTCAACCCCCTCACGACGACGGTCTCCGCCCTCGTCGGGGGGCAGTTCCCGGGCTTCACCGGCCCGCCCGAGTCGGCTGCCCACTTGTTCCTCGACGCCCACAAGGCCGTGTTCGGTCTCTCCGACGCTTCGGGCGACCTCGAACACATCTCGACTCGGAGCACCGGGGCCAGCCTCGCTCCAGTTCAAGCAGAACGGGACGTACACCTGCTCGACCTCCGGCGGGTCCGGGTCGCCCACGACCCGGCAGTGGTCGTACCGCATCCCCCCGGCCACGACGTGGATCAACGGCCCCACCACGACGACGTACGCGTTCCAGATGGGGACGGCCGCCACCGAGCTCCGGTGCGTCGTGACGCGAGGATTGAACTCGGCGACGGCGACGAAGACTGTGACGTACGACAACGGCCCCCTCAGAGCCGGTCTGGCGAGGCTCGACGCGGAGGCGTTCTCGTTCGCGCTCCTGCCCCCGCGCCCGAACCCGTCGGCCGTGTCAACGATGCTCGAGTTCGCCCTCGAGGACGGCGCCGAGACGACGCTCGTCGTGTACGGCACCGTCCTCGAGGTGGCCCGGCCGGTGAGCGGGTGGGTCGGGGCCGGCGCCCACGCGCCCGTCGTGGACGTGTCGGCGCTCCCGTCGGGGGTCTACGTGGTCCGCCTGACGTCGGGGTCACAGACGGCGACGGCCCGGCTGTCGGTGGCACGGTCGCGGCCTCGAGGACGGACTATCGCCCTGCCGCCTGGAGCGTGCGGATCACACGGTCGACGATCGCGTCCTCGAGGTCGTCCTCCTCGACCCACTCGTCGTCGATCCACAGGCCCAGCGTCGAGCGGACGCCGGCCCGGACGCCGGCGCGCTTCTGCGCTAGGATGGCCGCCTTCCCCTCCCCCTTTTCCACGGCCTCGAGGACGGCGGCGCCGTCGAGGCCGACCGCGTCCGCGTGGGCCGCGAGGTTGTCGGGGCGGAGGCGGAGTTGGTTCTCGTACATCCTGGCGTGCAGGAGCCAGAAGCCGCCCTGGCGAGCCGCCTCTTCCGACGCGACCGCGGCGTGGAGCGCGTTGGGGTGCGGGCGCAGCGGGAAGTGCCGGAACGCGAACAGGAGCCCCGGGTGCTTGCCGCGCACCTCGTCCATGATGTCGTGGACGTCCTTGGAGTATGGGCACTCGAAGTCGCCGTACTGAATGACGGTGACGACAGGGTCCCCAGCGCCGGCTTGGTGGTCGCTGGGCGAGAGGGGCGGATCGAGGGGCATCGAGGTCGGGAGTCGCGTCCTCGAGGACGCCGAATGTTTGCTACCCGATCCCGCCGACGCCGGCCGCACGCTCGACGATGGCGACGACCTCCTCAATCGTCGTCCGGCCGTGGTCGCGGGCGTACCACTTGCGGAGCTCGCGGTAGCGGTCGTCCTTCTCCATCGCCTGGGATTCGGCGCTGGTGAACCAGGCCTGCAGGTCGGACGGGCGCGGTCCCCACCAGCCGCGCTCGACGCCGTCGCTGTCAAGGACGATGACGATGGGGATCGAGCGGGCGGTCCCGTTCGTCAGGTGCTCGTCCATCAACTCGAGATTTTGGTCGCGGTCTAGCATCCGTAGCTCGACGTTGCCCACGGCCTCGGCGAAAGCCGCCAGTGGCGGGACCGTGTTCGAGGCGTCGCCGCACCAGTCCTCGCTCAGGACCAGCCACTTCCACTCGCCCGGCACGGCCTCGATGCGCGCGACCAGGTCGTCGGGGACGCGGGCACGCTCGTACCCCTTCGTCCACAGGTCGATGTTGTCTTCCGCCGTTCCGAGGAAGGCTCGGAACGTCTCCCCTTTCTCCCAATCGGAGGATCGAGAGACGGCGGTGGCGACGGGGTCGAAGTGCGAGGTCATGGCGAGGGTCATAGAGCGTGCGGACCTGACGTGCGCGATGGGCGCCGTCTTACGCGGCAGCCCGCGCCCAGTCTCCGTCCTCGAGGACGCGGCCGAAGGATCAGCTATAACCCGACCGCCTCGGCGGCCCGCCCCATGCCCTCGGCCCCGATGTCGACGAACAGGCCTGTCGCCTGACACGCGACGGTCGCCCCACGCTTCAGCTCGGCGCGAACGGACACCTTGGCCCCGGCCGTGTCCACGACCTCGAGGACGACGTCGACGACCTCACCGAGCGGCACCATCGACCGAAAGTCGACCTCGATGCGGGCGGCGACCACGACGCGGCCGGTGGCGAGACCCGCCATGCCCATCGCCTCGTCCAAGAGGGCTGCGAGCGCTCCGCCGTGGGCGTGTCCGGGAGGCCCTTCGGCGCCGGGGCCGAACCAGGCGCGGGCATGCGTCGCGCCCCCAGCGTCGGCGTAGTAGCGAACGTGGATTCGGTCGTCGTCCTCGGACGAGACAAACGAGCGCGTCCCGAGCGATTCCCAAAACGGCGTCAGCGGCGTCCAGGTCGGGTCGGGGGCGGAGAGGTCAGGTGCCATGCGTCGGCCTCGAGGGCGGAAAGTGGCGTTCTCGAGGACGGGTCAGAGCTCGAGCTCCTGGCCCTGCTCCGGGATGATGACGCGGACGTCGGGGTGGGCGACCTCGATGTTGTCCTTCATCCACGACTTCGCCGCCGTCTCGCCGTGGACGAGCACGACCGTACGCGGCTTGACGCGGTCCACGATCTCGACCAAGTCGCGCCGGTGGGCGTGGCCCGAGAACCGGAACCGCTCGACGGTCGCGTTGATCTCGACCGGGTCGTCGCCCTTCTCGAAGACCATCTTCTCGCCGGCCGCCGCAGCGATCTGCAAGCGGTCGCCCGGCGAGCCCTCCTTGGAGAAGCCGACGAAGAAAATGCCGTGCCGCTCGTTCGACACGATCCGCTGGGCGAGCGCGAACGAGGGCGTCCGCTCGAACAGCATCCCGGACGTCAGCACGAAGATGCCCGGCTGCGACAGCGCCTCGTTGAGCCGCGACTGCGACTTGGGCAGCCGCTTCTGGTGGACGCCGTAGACCTCGAAGTCCGGGTCCAGGCGCGGGGTCGAGTTGCGGGTCTTGTCGTAGATCTCGGCGATCCCGCGCATCGAGCCGGCCGTGTAGACCGGCGTGTCCTCGGCGATCAGGCCGCGCTTCTTGTACCGGCCGATCATGGCGAGCACGTCCTGGCTCCGACCGAGCGCGAAGACCGGGATCAGGGCGCAGCCGCCGCGGCCGAGAACCGTCTCGAGCATGGCGCCCAACCGCTTCTCTTCGCTCTTGCGTGACGTCTCCTCCGCGTCGGGATCGGCACCAAGGGTGGACTCCAGCAGCATCACGTCGACCGGCCCGTCGGGGAAGTCGGCCTCGGGAAGGATGGTCTGGGGCCGGACGCTCGTGTCGGACGTGTAGAACATCCGCCGACGCTTACCGCCGTCGTAGCCGTCCAGCATCACGCCGACGGCACCCAAGACGTGGCCGGCGTGGGTAAACGTGGCCGCCAGCGGTCCCTCGGCCTTGAGCCCGCGCATGTCGAACGGGCTGTCCAGCAGGTGCGTGTCGTACAGGTAGCTCAGCGCCTCGGCGGCCTCGACGTCGAAGACGGGCGCCGTCGAGGTCGAGCCCTCGCGCACGCGCCGCTTCTGCAACCGGGCCGACGACGGGAGGAGCTGCTCGGCCAGCATCGCGGTCGGCCGCGACATGTGGATCTGGGCGTGCGGGACTTCGGCCGCTAAAACGGGTAGTGCGCCCAGGTGGTCGTGGTGCGCGTGCGTCACGACCACGTGGTCGACGGGCCGCGACTTCAGCAGTTCGAACGGCGGGAGCGCGGCGTAGCCGTCCTGGTCCGGGTCCATCCCGGCGTCCATGATGATGCCGGTGCCGCCGAACGTGACGTGGTGGCACGACGCGGCGATGTCCGTCGTGTCGCCGAGCGAGAGGTACTTCATTCGTGGGAGTCGATTCGATCAGCCGGAGGCTACCTCGAGGGTGAGACTTCGAGTCTGCGTTTTCAGTGGGTTCTCGCCCTCGAGGACGGAGCCCGCCGCGACCTCGAGGACGGGACGCGGGGAGACCAAGACAGGAACGGCGGAGGAACGACGAGCCCGTCGACCGATCCGATCTTGACGGACCCGATCTCGACTTCGAGGCCGGACCCGGACCGAGAGCGCCGCGTCCGGACGCGACCGACCGCCCCTCCCCATGGACGACCCCTTCGACGGACTCCGCGACGCCCTGCGCGTCTCCCCCGACAACGTCCCGCTCCGCGCGCACCTCGCGGGCCAGCTCTTGGGCGCCGGCCGGGCTGCCGAGGCC
>NZ_JBARYR010000072.1:0-1649 GCF_049648075.1 Rubrivirga sp.
GCAGAGCGTCCTCGGCGGCGCTGGAGAGGCTGACGTGCTCGGGCATGCTCAGGCGTCCGAAGTGGTCGGCGTGAAGTGTCGCGCAGGTCTCCGGTCGCCAGTCGGAACCCCGTCCGAGCCCCAGCCGGACGAGCTCGGTCCGGCGCAGCGTGAGCTCGAGCCGCGCGAGCGGAGCAGCGTGCTCGAGCAGCGCGGGGCCATGTTCGCCGCACAGGAGCTCCACGGGCAGCTTGTGGCCGGCGGCCTGCAATTCCCGCCCCTTCGGGTACACCTTGAGCGTCCAGCGACGCGAGTGCTGACCCCAGTAGGCGGTGTAGCCCACGAGGTTCCGGTCATGGCGCGGCCGGCCGCGGAGGCTCGAAGTGGAGTGCAGCCCGCGGACCCACTCCTCGGCCTCGCGCGAGGAGCGCAGCGCGACCGATGCGGTGCAGTCGGTGCGGTACACCTCGAACGCGCCGGCGTGCCAGGCGGCGACGTCGCCAGGGTCGATGCGGAGCCAGGAGTAGCGCCGGAGCAGGTCGTCGGCCAGGCGCTCAGCGACGGCGGCGACGAGCGGCACCAGGTCCTCGGGGCCGAACACGTTGTGCCCCTGCATGAACTTGGCGAACGAGCCCTCCACGATGAGCTTGCCGGGTACGGGCGGGGCGTCGGACATCTCGGACGGGATGGTCGGATCGGAGAGCACGACGAGCCGCGCGTCGTGACTGCCGTCGAGCTCCAGCCGGCGGGCCCGCGACCATTCGAGCTCACCGCCGGCGTCCGTCGCCCCGACGAATCCCCCGTGGATCTGGCGCTCGTGGTCCAGCGGGAGCACGACCTTGAGCGTGTCCAGCATCAGGGAAGGGGCTTTCCGAGGGTGCGACGGTTGGGGTACTTCGCGGAGTTGGCGACCTTCCAGAACGCGCCGATCTTCTTCGCGATGCGCACCCCTCCGACGCGCTGGGACAGGTCGGTGTACTCAGGCGCGACGTCAGCGAGCCGGACGCCGAGGATCTCGTCGATGCGGCGCCGCGTGGCCGGGGTGTGCAGCATGGCGATCGAGCGCCAGCCGTAGAGCTTCGCGATCACGTAAGCCCCGAGCGCGGCTTCGAGCTGGTCGCCCGCGCCGTCGAACGCCTTGGCGCGGCGGACGATGTCGTCAGGAATCTCGATCACAGTGATGTCTCCGGGACGCAGCGGTGCGTCGGAGACTACGTGAAAGCGGGCCGGAGCAGGGTGCGCGTGGAGTGCCACCGTGGCACTGATGTGCGGTACTACATGAGCGCACATGCCCGGCTGGGCTGTCGGCCGAGGGCCTCCGGTCCCCATGCCCTGCGGGCATCCCGTCAGGGCTCGGAGCGGCGTTCGCTGGCGCTCAGGTTGATCAGCGGGGCCGGACACCGAGTGCGGGCCGGATCGGGGCTCAGGCGAGCTCAGGCGAGCTCAGGCGAGCTCAGGCGAACTCAGGCGGGCTCAGGCGGGCTCAGGCGGGCTCAGGAGCGACGCCGGCGGGGCTTCGGGGTGTACTCCCCCCCGAGGCGCTCGCGGACGTACTTCCCGAGCCGCTCACGGTCCCGAGGATGGATCCAGACGACCGTGCGGACGAGGCCGGCGGCGGTGCGCTCGGCGGTGCGCTCGGCGACGATCTCGGCCTTCGGGCGAGGGCTCAT
>NZ_JBARYR010000073.1:0-9017 GCF_049648075.1 Rubrivirga sp.
GGTGTTGCGCGTGTCGTAGGCCTCGACGCCGCGGTTCGGGTCCTCGCCCAGCCGCGTCGCCCCGGTCGGCCGTTGGTCGCGGCGGTACTTGCCCGTGAGCCACCCGCCGCCCAGGGGCGACCACGGCGTGACGACCAGACCCTCGCCGAGGGCGCACGGCAGCACCTCGACCTCGATGGTCCGGTCCAGCAGGTTGTACTGCGGCTGGAGGACCGTCGGGACGACGAACCCGCCCATCCTGGCCGTGGTCATGATCTTGGAGAGTTGCCAGCCCGTCACGTTCGACCACCCGACGCTGTGGACTTTCCCTTTGCGGACTTCAGCGCTGAGCGCGTCCAGCGTCTCTTCGACAGGCGTGTGCTCGTCCCAGCCGTGGACGAGGTAGAGGTCGACGGCCTCCAAGCCGAGGCGGTCGAGCGACGCGTCGAGGGACCGGACGATGGAGCGCCGGGAGGCGCCTCGCGAACCGGGAGGAGGCGCGAACCGACCTTTGGTCGCGACGATCACGTGGTCGTGGCCGCGGTCTGCGAGCCAGCGGCCGATGATCCGTTCGGACTCGCCGTCGCCGTAGACGTCGGCCGTGTCCAGGAGCGTGCCGCCGGCCTCGATGAAGGTGTCCAGTTGCGCGTGCGCGTCGGTCTCGGGGGTCTCGACACCGAACGTCATCGTTCCCAAGGCGAGGCGGGACACGATGGGGCCACGAGGGCCGAGTTGAGCGGTCGTCATGGAGCGGGGATGATGCCTCCCCACAGACTACCGCTCGAGGCCGGGGTCCGTCTTGATCTGGGTCAACGTCGGGCGACCTCGAGGGTGCGGATCCGGCTCAGCGTGCTCGGGTCGATGCCCAAGAACGACGCGACGTGCTTGAGCGGGACCTGCTCGACGAACGAGGGCCGGAGGCGGACCAGCCTGGCGTAGCGCTCGGGCGCCGGGTCGTGGATGTGGGAGAGCAAGTGACCTTTGAGGTCGGTCAGGATGTGCTCGGAGACGCGCCGCGCCAGCCGCTCGATGGCGGGACGTGATCGGCACAGCGCCTCGAGGTCGGCGTGCGATACGAAGACCAACTCGGCGTCGCGGACGACCTCGACGACCTCGAGCGACGGCTCTCGGGAGTAGAAGCTCAAGACCTCGGTCGAGACCATGCCCGCGACGGTGAGCCAGCCCGTCCGCTCGGTGCCGTCGTAGTCCACATTGTAGGTGCGGAGCGCGCCGCGCGTCAGCACACCGAGGTAGTCGCAGATGTCGCCTTGCTGGAGCAGGAAGCCGCCGGCTGGGACGTGGCGGGTACGGAGGCACTCGGCGAGCGCCGTCCAGTCTTCGAGGTTGAGAGGCGAGAGGGCCGTGAAGGCCTCCCGGGCGAGGTCGGTTGCAGGGGCGTTCGTCATCCGTCGGCTATGGGCACCATCCAAGACGGCTCAGGGGCGCGATGTGGCAAGCTCGTCCTCGAGGACGCTAGAGCGCCCGCTCCCAGCGCTGAAACCGGCGCGATACCGTCGCCCCGCACGCGCGTTCGTAGAACGGGAGCGCCGCGGCCCATGCGATGGTCGCGTTCTCAAGGCCGCGCATCCGGAGGTCGGCGAGGCAGCGCTTGAGCAGGACCGCGCCGATGCCCAGACCGCGGGCGGCCGGCGACGTGCCCATCGGGCCGAACCAGCCGAGCTCGGCGTTGTTGGTGCTGTGCGCCGCGAAGCCAAGCACCTCGCCGTCGCGCAGGGCGAGATGGATCGAGGGCGGATCGGCCTCGAGGCCGATGGCGACCTCGGCGTGCCACGGGGGCCAGTTCGCGTCGAGCAACCGGCCGATAGCAGCGCGGTCCGACCCCGCGCGACGGACCTCGACACCAGCCTCGGCCAGTCGTTTCTCGTCCTCGAGGACGGACCAGTCGTCGGCCTCGAGGTCGACGCCCAGGTTGACCGACTCGCCGATTCGGTGGAAGCCGGCGGCCTCGAGGAAGGGTGTTGCTGCGTCGTAGCGGACGTCGACGCCCGGCGTGAGGTAGTTGGGCGCGGCCTCTGCGATGCGAAGGACGGTCGCGCCCTGCGCGTGGAGGTCGTCGGCGACGGTCTCCAAGAGCGCGGCTCCGATGCCTCGACGCCGATGCTCGGGTGCGACCGCGAGCAGCCGCACGCTCCCACGCTCTGCGCCTGGTACCGACCACGGAACGCCGACGGCCAGCCCGACGGTCTCGTCCTCGAGGACGGCGATGATCGACCTCGAGGACGGGTCACAGGCCTTCTCCGCAAACAGCGTCTCTGACAACGGGTCGTGTGGCGCGCTCCGGTTCCAGAGCGACCGCGCGGCCTCGAGGTCGGCATCGTGGAGCGGGCGGATCATGACGCGGCCGCGGGCTCGTCCTTCTTCTTGCCGAACTCCGGGTCGATGTGGACGCGGGCCGCGACCAGGAAGCTCGGGATCGTCGCGAGCAAGACCCACAGGAAGAACCGCTCGTAGCCGACGATCTCCTGGAGCCAGCCCGAGAACATGCCCGGGATCATCATGCCCAGCGCCCACAGGCCGGTCGCGATGGCGTAGTGGGCCGTCTTGTTCGGCCCGTCCGCGACGTAGATCGCGTAGAGCAGGAGTGCGGAGAACCCGAACCCGTAGCCGAACTGCTCCACGATGACGGCGATGTTGATGAGCGCGAAGCTCTGGGGCTCGAAGATGGCCAGCAGCAGGTAGACCGCGTTCGGCGCGTTGATCGCGATCACCATCGGCCAGAGCCACGTTTTGAGCCCGTCGCGCGCGGCCACGATGCCGCCCAAGATGCCGCCGATCGTGAGCGACGCCACGCCGACGGTCCCGTAGACGAACCCGACCTCGCCGGTCGTGAGCCCCAGCCCGCCGGCCTCGATGGAGTCGAGCAGGAACGGCGCCGCGAGCTTGACCAACTGAGCCTCGGCGAAGCGGTAGAACACGATGAACGCGATCGCGATGCCGATCTCGGGCTTTTGGAAGAACGTGACGATCGTCTGGGCGAACGGCGTGTCCGAGAAGGGGAGCGCGCTGAACACCTTGCCCCACGGCCCCGTCCGGCGCGGGAAGATGAGCCCGTAGATCATCATCGGGACCAGCACGATCAACAGCGTCGGCGCGAACGCCAGGAGGAACACGAGGTAGCCCGCGACGCCGCCCAGCCCGCCGCGCTCGCCGTGGGGCACGTCGGAGTCGGGGCGGGGGAGGGCGAAGGCGTGCCACGCCATGAGTGCCAGGAACAGCCCGGCCAGGGCGACGAACGAGATCGACCACGCCAGCGGGATGTTGCCGGACGTGGCCCGGAACGAGGCCGAGGTCGGCTCGCGGAGCTTGGGGTCGAGCTGGACGACGGCCGTGAACGGCGTGTCCCAGTTGGCGTCGGTGAACGTGAACCGCTCGCCCTCGACGAGCTTGACGCTCTGGTCGCCGTCGTCGAACCCGAAGTTGACCGGGACGGCCTCGCCGGCCGGCGGCGGCCCAGACAACCGGAACTCGACGAGTCCGATGTTGCCGGCCGTGGCCGAGACCTCGGGCGCGGGCTCCCCAAACGCGGCCTCGATGACGCGCCCCAACGGCTCGGACACGACGCGCTGCCACAGCGATGATCCTTCGTCAGCAGCGGCCGCGGCGGCTGCAGCAGCGGCGTCTTCAGTTGCGTAGAACCCCGCGGCCTGGTTGGCCGCCCGGACTTGGGCGATGAGCGCGTCGATCTCGGCCGGGTCCCGCAATGCGAGCGGCACCTCGGCCGCCCGGTTCTCGACCAGCAGCCGGAGCTCGCCGTCGAGAGGAACGGATGCTTCGCCCGTCCTCGAGGTCGCGGCCTCGTCCCCAAGGCTATCGAGCGTCGCCCTCGAGGAAGGATCTGGAGCGGTAGCATCGCCCTCGAGGCCGGTAGACGGGGCCGCGGCGGCAGGATCGGAGGTGATCAAGTCCTCTCGGCCGATCTCGCGGAGCACGCGGGCGCGGGTCTCGGGGTCGAGGTCGTCGAGGCTGATCTCTTGGGTCTGGCGGTTGTCGAGGAGCGCGTCCTCCTGCGCTCTCGCCGCGGCTCGAGCCTCGTCGATGCGAGCCTGGTCTTCCAGAGAGAGCTCAGGCTGTGACCGGCCGAGGGTGTCTTGTGCGACGGACGTGAGTTGAATCGGGACTGCGGGGGCCGCGTTCGCGCCCGGCGTTGGCAACGCTTCTTCAGACGTCGCGACGACCTCGACGGGCACGTCGACGGCACCCAGCCCGGTCGAGGCCTCCAAGGCACCGGCCAGCATTGGCACCAAGCCGGACGCTGCGATCACGGCCGCGCGGTAAAACGTGCTCCGTATCCCGACGTACCACGCCTGGTCGTGCTCGTCGAGGGCCAACATGTAAAACCCGTCCGCCGCGATGTCGTGCGTGGCCGACGAGAACGCCAACAGCCAGAAGAACGCCAAGGTGCCTTGTACCCAGGCGTCGGTCGGGATCGTGAGGGCGACGCCGGCCAGGCCGCCGCCGATCAAGACCTGGGTGACGACGATCCACCACCGCTTCGTCTTGAGCACGTCGACGAGAGGGCTCCAGAACGGCTTGATGACCCACGGCAGGTAGAGCCAGCTCGTGTACAGCGCGATGTCCGCATTCGACATCCCCAGCCGCTTGTACAGGATCACCGCCAGCGCCATCACGATGATGTACGGCAGCCCCTCGGCGAAGTAGAGCGACGGGACCCAGCGCCACGGGCTCTTGCGGTCCGGCCCGCCGGGCGTCGTCAGGCCGACCGCCGGGTCGCCGTCGGTGACGGTCGTGGCGGCTTCGGGGTCGGGCGTCGGGGCGTCGGGCATGAGGCGGGGAGAGTCGAGAGGGGATGGTACGCCTGCCGCAGCCGGCGTGTCACTCGTCACGGACAACGCTCACACCGCGACCCGTCCTCGAGGTCGCACGCATACGTGCCGCCCTCGACGTCGCAGGTCGAGTCCCCCTTCGGACAGGGGGACAGGGGGTGGTCACCTTTCCGTCCTCGAGGTCGGACACGGCGCTCGTCCTCGAGGACGTCGCCTCGAGAGCGGCTACCGGGCCTCCGCCGTCAGCAGCGCGACCTCGAGGACGCGGGCCGGTCCTTCGTTGCCGACGCGGTCCACGACCGATACCGCGACGGCCTCGACGGCGCCGGCCTCGGTCCGGTCCAGCACCATCGTCCCGACGTCCGGCTGGACCACCTGCCACGACCACTCGCCGCCGCGCCGTGCGCGGACGACATAGTGACGGGCTCGCTCTGGCCCGCCCTCGGAGAACAGCACGTCGAGGGCGTCGCCGCGAGGCGTGACCCGGACGAGCGGAGCCTCGGGCGCGTCGTCCTCGATCCATGGAGACGCAGGCACGAGCGCGGGCTCGGCGTAGGGTCCGGCCTCGAGGGCGGCACCGGCCGAGGTCACGCCCTCGACCAACGCCTTCATCGAGAAGTGGATGGTGCCCGTCGCGCCCTCGAGGTCTTGGACCAAGCGGACCTGGCTCGGGATCTCGTCGTCGTCGTACCCGCCGACGTCAGGGAGCAGGCGGCTCGTGTAGAGACCGGGCCACAAGTGGCGGTCGGAGGCGTTCTCCGAGGCCCACCACTCGAGCAAGGCCGGGAAGCTCTGGCCGTCGCTGTCGATGGACCAGTAGAGCTGGGGCGCGAGGTAGTCCAGCGTCCCCTCGCGCCACCACTTGCGCGCATCGGCGTAGATCTCGCCGTACTGGTCGAACCCGCGGACCGTCTCCGGGTAGCCCGGCCGCCAGATCCCGAACGGGCTCACGCCGACCTTGACGTGGGGCTTGATGTCCTTGACCTCGCGGTACATCCGCTCGATAAACAGGTCCACGTTTTGGCGCCGCCAGTCGTCACGCCCCAGCGTTTCGCCGGCCTCGAGGGCGCGGGCGTAGCTGTCGGCGTCGGGGAACTGGACGCGGCGCCCGTTTCGGTTGATCGGGTACGGGTAGAAGTAGTCGTCGATGTGGACGCCGTCGATGTCGTAGCGGCGCACGACGTCCATGATCACCTCCATCGAGTGGTCGACGGCGTCGGGCTCGCCGGGGTCGAGCCACACCTGGTCGCCGTAGCGGCGGATCAAGTCGGGCCGCTGGCGTGAGATGTGCGTGATGTCGCGGCGGCCGATGGACGCCGGGTGGCCGGCGCGGTAGGGGTTGAACCACGCGTGCAACTCCAGGCCGCGAGCGTGGGCCTCTCGGACGGCGAACGTTAGCGGGTCGTACCACGGACTCGGCGGGACGGCCTCCTCGCCGGTCAGGAACGCCGACCACGGCTCGTTGGGCGAGTAGTAGAGCGCGTCACCCATCGGCCGGACCTGGAGCACGATCGCGTTCAGCCCGACCTCGACGGCGCGGTCCAACAGCGCGATCAGCTCGGCCCGTTGCTCGTCGGCCTCGAGGTCGGCCCGCGTGGGCCAGTCGATGTTGGCGACGGTCGCGATCCAAGCCGCGCGGAACTCGCGGTCCGGCCCGGGCAGCGTCGAGGACGAGACGATCTCCCCGCTGTACGGCTCGGCCGGTTCGGGCTCGGGTGCCACAGCCGTGTCCGGCGCCGCCGTCACGACGACGGGCGGAGGCGTGACGACCTCGGGAATGGGATCGGCTCCGGAGCACGCTGAGACGAAGGCCCCCGCAGTCAAGAGAGTGGCGAGGGCGAAGGGGCGAAGCGTCACGGCGTCGAGGGGAGAGGAGCCGCAAAACGTACGCGCCGCATTCCGAATCGCTCCCTGGTTTTTCGCGGACGCCTCGTCTTCGTCCTCGAGGGCGCGGTCACGCCTCGAGGGCGGCGTGGACGGCGGCGGCGATCTCGGCGCCCAGCCGTGAGGAGACGTCCCGGTCGGCGATGCCCTCGGTCAAGATCACCAGCACGTAGGGCGCGGCGCCTCCGTAGACGATGGCCGCGTCGTGGTGGATCTCGGTGATCCAACCCGTCTTGTGCGCGACCCGCGTGCCTTCGGGCAGCCCGGCCGGGATCATCTCGTTGAAGGCCTGGTCATCGAGGACGTCGACCATCTCGGCGTCGGCGCTGGGGGAGACGGCTTGGCCGTCGCGGATGGCCTCCAAAAGGGTCGCGAGCGCGTTGGCCGTCGTGCGGTTCGAGAGCCCGGCCTCGAAGGCCTTGATGTCCTCGACACCGCGGAGCACCTTCATGCCCGGCGCTCCCAAACGGTCGACCGTCGCCTGGACCGAGTCGGCCGTGACGAGCCCGATCAGCAGGTTTGTGGCCAGGTTCGAGGACGTCGTGATGGCCCGCTCGGTCAGGTTGCGCAGCGTCAAGTCCTGGCCCTGGAGTTGGTACAGCGCGTCGTCGGAGTCGTCCTCGATGGCGTACTCGCTGCCGTCGACGATGGAGCGGAACCGGTTCTCGACGCGGACCGGGTCGTCCCACGACCGGCGCCCGTCCTCGACCTGGCGGAAGGCCTCGATCATGACCGGCACCTTCATCGTGCTCGCGGCGTGGAAGTCGCGGTCTCCGTTGCGCGTGTACGACGTGGTGCGGCCGCCGTCGGTGTGGCGGACCGCGACGGCGACCGTCGCGCCGGGGTAGCGAGCGACGATGGCCTCGACGGAGTCCCCGAGCGCGCTGGGCGCGGGAGGAGTCGGTGCCGAGGCGCTGTCGTCCGAGGCGCAGGCGGAGAGGGCGAGAGCGGCAGTCACGAGGAGCAGGCGGAACATGGCGTACGCGTTGGGGCTCCACGATACCGACACCGCACGCATGATGACCTACACCACGACCGTCCCGCTCCGCTGGTCCGACCTCGACGCGGTCGGCCACGTCAACAACGCCGTCTACCTCACGCTGTGCGAGCAGTGCCGCATCGAGGCCTTCGAGTCGCTCGGGGCCGCGGACTGGTCCGAGAGCGGGCCGGTGATCGTGGCGGTCTCGATCCAATACCTCCGCCCGATCACGGTCGCCGGAGACGCCGAGGTGTCCGTCACGTTCGGGGCGCCCGGCCGGACCTCGATCCCGACGACGCACGACGTCCGGTTCGAGGGCGAGACCTGCGCGACGGCCGAGATCACGATCGTCTGGGTCGACCACGCGACGGGCCGCCCGACCCCCGTGCCGGAGCTCGTCCGCGAGCGACTGGCCGAGGGCTAGGTCGCCTCGGTCTCGTCCTCGAGGACGCCGCAACGGCTGCGCCGACGCCTCGAGGTCGACTCGCTCATGGGGAGGGACCGTCCGTGAGTCTCGACCTCGAGGTCGCAGGCTGGACCTCTGCGAATGCGGTCCTCGAGGACGGCTAGAGCCGGCCGGACACCTCCTGCTCGAGCCAGCGCGGCAGCGGGTTCTGGTCCGGGTACGTCTGCGCCCGCGCCCCGTAGCCCTCCGTGTCGGTCCGCTCGACGCGGATCTCGGCGAAGCGGGCGGAGCCGCGCTGCGCGCCCAGCGTCAGGATCGCCGCCTCGTCCTGGGTCCGCACCGACTCGACCCGGACGCCGCTAAGCTGAAACGACTCGACGAGCGCGTCGACTACGTCGTCGGCGTTGCCGTCGAAGTAGGTCCAGTCGAACGGGTCCGGCCGTCCGATGGCCTCCGCGATCGTGGCGTTCGTGCAGCCGCCGAGCATCAGGAGTGCGGCGAAGACGGTCAGGGTGCGCATGGCGTGGTCGGTGGACTGCCGATCCAACGGCGCGTGCTCCGCCGTGGTGCCCCGAACGCTTATGGAGACAGCGGTTTGCCCAGGCACTCCGCCGAGGCCGAGCACGTCGTCGTGAACTCGCTCGACTGTCGCACGGCCTCCGGCGCGTCGCGGCGGTCGACGGTCCGGTAGCCCCGCCGTTGGAAGAACGGCGCGACTGTCGTGGTCAGGAGGTAGACGTCCTCGAGGCCGAGGTCTCGGGCGACGTCCTCGATGGTCTCGATCAACCGGCCCGCGATTCCCTCGCCCCGTGCCGACGGCGCGACGGCCAGCGAGCGCAGAAAGCCGGACGAGCCGTAGACCTCGAGGGCAACGCACGCGATCACGGCATCGTCCCGCCTGACGACGCGAACCTCGGCATCGTCCTCGAGGTCGGCCGCAGGAAGACCGACCGAACGGAGCAAC
>NZ_JBARYR010000074.1:0-2341 GCF_049648075.1 Rubrivirga sp.
AGGCTCTTGGCCGGGATCAAAAAGCGCTCGCGCAGGACGCGGACGAGCTGGCCGTGGTTGAGCTCCGGCACCAAGACGTGCCGGTAGCGCGAGACCACGTCCCCAAGATCGGGCGGCAGCGGGTTGAGCCACCGCAGGTGCGCGTGTCCAACCTCCAAGCCGCCCGTGCGGGCGTCTCCGACGGCCTTCTTGATCGCGCCGTACGTCGACCCCCAGCCGATGACGAGCACGTCGCCGCGGTCGTCGCCCTCGATCTCGGTGGGGGGGAAGTCCTGGGCGATCCGTGCCACCTTGTCGGCGCGCGTCTCGGTCATCCGCTGGTGGTTCTCGGGGTCGTAGCTCACGCCGCCCGACCTCGAGTCCTTCTCCAGCCCGCCGATCCGGTGCTCGAGCCCGGCCGTTCCAGGCTTCGCCCAGCCCCGCGCCAGGGTCGACTCGTCGCGGACGTACGGAAGGAACGCGTCGTCCTCGAGGGCGCCCGCGTCGGTTGCGGCCTCGAGGTCGGCGAAGCGAACGGGGATGTCGGGGAGCGCGTCAGCGTCGGGGACGCGCCAGGGCTCGGAGCCGTTGCCGAGGTAGCCGTCGGACAGGAGCACGACGGGCGTCATGTACCTAAGCGCGATCCGAGCCGCGTGGAAGGCGGCCAGAAAGCACTCGCCGGGCGTCTTGGGCGCGATGACCGGCGTCGGCGCGTCGCCGTTGCGGCCGTAGAGCGCCATCAGCAGGTCGCTCTGCTCGGTCTTGGTCGGCATCCCCGTGCTCGGCCCGGCTCGTTGCACGTCGATGACGACGAGGGGTAGCTCGACCATCGTCGCCAGGCCCAGGAACTCGCCCTTGAGCGCCATGCCCGGCCCCGACGTCGCCGTCACACCTAAGACGCCGCCGAACGCCGCCCCGATCGCGCTGCCGATCGCCGCGATCTCGTCCTCGGCCTGGAACGTCTTGACGCCGAACGCCTTGTACTTGGCGAGCGCGTGGAGCAGGTCCGAGGCCGGCGTGATCGGGTACGTCCCGTAGAACACGTCGAGGCCGGACTTGACACCGGCCGCAACGAGTCCGAGCGCCAGCGCCTCGTTGCCCTTGATCGCGCGGTACATGCCCGGCGGGAGGTCGGCGGGCGCCACTTCGTAGCGGGCCACGAAGCTCTCGGAGATGTCGCCGTAGTGGTAGCCCTTGTCGAGCGCGCGCAGGTTGGCGTCGCGGATCTCGGGGACCTTCGCGAACTTGGCCCGGATCCACTCGCGTGCCGGCTCGACGGGCCGCGTGTACATCCACAGCGAGAGGCCGAGCGCGAACATGTTCTTTGCCCGGTCGATCTCCTGCTTGCTGAGCCCCGTGTCCTCGAGCGCGCGGTGCGTCAGCGTCGTCAGTTCGACGTCGTGGCGCTCGTAGCCGTCGAGCGTTCCGTCCTCCAAGGGGTTCGCGTCGTAGCCCGCCAGGCTCAGGTCACGGTCGCCGAACGCGTTCGTGTTGACCAGCACGGCACCGCCCGGCTTGACGCGGGCCAGGTTCACCTTGAGCGCGGCCGGGTTCATCGCGATCAGCAGGTCCACCTCGTCGCCCGGCGTCAGGATGGCGCCGGACCCGAAGTGGAGTTGGAAGCCCGAGACGCCGTACAGCGTGCCGGCGGGCGCTCGGATCTCGGCCGGGAAGTCCGGCAACGTCGCCAGATCGTTGCGGGCGTGGGCCGTGGCGAGCGTGAACTGGCTCCCCGTCAGCTGCATCCCGTCGCCGGAGTCGCCTGCGAACAGGACGACGACATCGTCGAGGGCGAGCGTGGGGACGGGAGAAGAGGTCGTCGCATCGGTCATGCGGGACGGTACGCCCGGTCCCGGCCCGTGATTCGTCCTCGAGGGCGAGACGGGCCGCCTTCGAGGACGGGTTCTCGAGGTTTTAACCGCCATGGATTGGCCTGGCGACCCCGACCCTCCAATCAGGGGCTCCCGTATTCACGGAACAGCACGTGGCACAGAGCCGGTTAGAGGCGCCCCTCGCGGATCGTCCTCCCATGCCAGCCAACGTCCGCTCTCTGTTTCCCCGAGCCAAGCCCGTCATCGCGGTCATCCACGCGAGCCCGTCGCCGGGCGTGCCGGGGAGCCGGTCGGTCAAGGCCGCCGTAGACCGCGCGGTCGCCGAGGCCAACCTGCTCGCCGCGCTCGGCGTCGACGGCCTATTGATCGAGAACGCCCACGACGCGCCCGCCCTCGACGAGGACGAGACCGGACCGGAGGTCGTGGCCTACATGACCCACATCGCCGTCGCCGTCCGGCGCCACGCCCGCCGCCTGCCGATCGGGATCCGCGTGCTCCACGCCGACCAGGCCGCGCTCGCGGTCGCCCAC
>NZ_JBARYR010000075.1:0-1675 GCF_049648075.1 Rubrivirga sp.
GACCACGCTCGCTGAGCGCCGCGAGGACGCCGACGTGGGCGAATCCGAGCGTTCCGCCGCCGCCAAGCGCCATTCCCCATCGGGGCGGAGTACTGACGGAGAAGGACATGAGCGAGGGACGTCGGCGACGTCAACGTTGTCGACGGTCGGCCGGAGGACGTGGATGGTCGTCTCGCATCTCTCGGGGCTTTCGTTCCCTCTGAGACAGGACCTGCACCCTCGAGGACGACACCGCCAATCTATGAGGGCCGACCTCGAGGGCGCACCTCGGTGCAGTCCAACCGGTGACCTTGGGCTGGCCGTCGACGAGTAGACCGTGACCCGCTCGCGTCAACACCGAGACCGGGCACCAGGCCTCGCGTACAGCCCGCTCCGAGGCGCTCCCGCTCAAGGCCTGCTCAAACTCCGCGCGCGCCCATTCCATCGGGTTGGCGCCGAGACTGAGGGGCTCGCCTGTCACGACGTGGAGCGTGGCTCCGGTGCGGGCAACCAGGATTGCGGCATGGGCTGTACAAGTGCTCGAACCCCGCACTGTGGTCCGTAGGAATGAGGACGTGACGGGCGCGGGTCACGGGTCGGGGGAGCGGTGGGCCGTCCAGGCACCGTGGAAGACCGCGCCCGCCTCGGCGCGGACGGTGTAGGTGCCGAGCCACCGGTCGTCCTCGAGGGCGCCACGGAACGTGGTGTCGAGCCAGCAGCCGCAGCCCGGGTCGCGGTACGGCTCGAACCGGCCCTCGATGGACGACTCGTCAAGGACGGCGGCCTCGAGGGCGAGGGGTAGATCCGGCACAGCGTCAAATATGGCGAGGGCGTCGAGGACGCGGCCTTCCGCGGTGACGGTGAACTGGAGCGACCCGGCACGCTCGGTCTCGGCGCTCCAGAACGTGCCCTGCCACGTCCCAGTGGGACCGGAGGCGGACAGCGCAGCGAACGCTAGGAAGGAGAGGACCAGACGCGTCATGAAGGTCGGGGTCGAGCGAGCGCGTCGGCGAGCGCGCGGTCGCGGCCGTAGACGTCGGGGCGGGTGTGGAGCGTCCCGTCCGGGTCGGCGCGGACCGTCCAGTAGACCACGTGAACGGGGACCGGCGCATCCAGCGCAATCCACCGCTCCTCGTTCTGGGCGACGGCGTCCTCGATGCGATCGGCGTCCCAACCCGTGAGCCGCTGGACGAGCGCGAGCGGCTGCTCGACGCGGATGCACCCGTGACTGAACGCGCGGACGCGGGCCTGGAACAGCGACGGCGACGACGTGCCGTGAACGCGGACCCCGAACGGGTTGTCGAAGATGAGCTTGGCCGGGCCGAGCGGGTTGCGAGGGCCGGGGCGCTGTCGGAGGCGGTTGTCGGAGAGTCGTTCCATGTCGTGCCGGGCGAGGTAGCCCGGGTCCTGAGCGACGCGAGGCCAGATCTCGCCGCGGGCGATGCTTTGAGGGACGTTCCAGTAGGGCGCCAGGACAACGTGCTCGACGAGCGACGAGAACCCCGGCGTCGGTGTCCGCGGCGTCCCGACGATGGCCCGGCCGCTCCACTCCGGCCCACCGTTGGAGACCAGGACGGCGGTCATCCCGGCGACGTCCACGACCAGGTGGCGGTCGCCGAGGTCGGCGGGGAGCCAGCGCCAGCGTTCGAGGTTGAGCGCGATCTGAGCGGCGCGCTCCGCTGGCGTGACGTTGAAG
>NZ_JBARYR010000076.1:0-3361 GCF_049648075.1 Rubrivirga sp.
CCCTGATCGTGTTGGCAGGTTTGGCGGCTGTTCTAGCCGCTGCTGGGGCGCTGATCGCGGGCGGCGTTCTCCTGTCGCGGTGGTCATCGAGGTCGTGGAGCTGGTCCGTGCTGGCGGTCGCGATTGGGACCGTGCTCTCCACGATCGTCCTCGAGGTCTCGCTGGCGCCGGCGGCTGGGCTTGCCGTGTTGGGCGTGGCGCTCGCCTTCGTCCTCGAGGGGCCGGCTGGCCGGTGGGTATGGCCCCTCAGCTTCCGAGGGACATTGGTGGCGGCGTTGCTGCTGGCACCCGTGCTACACGGGTTCATGAGCGGGCCTCTCCGTCAGCGGACGGAGGTGCTCCTGGCCGACGCCGCGTTCGCGTTCTCCGACAACCGCGACGACCGCGTCACCGCCGCCATCGACCAGGTGTTCGACGAGGCCCGCGCCGACGACGCCCTCGGCCCGGCACTGTTGGACGCGTTGTCGCTCGCCGACTCCGCCCGCGCCGCGAGCCAACTCGCCCGCGACTCCTCGAGGCAGGCCATCGACGCGCTCGCGTCCGGTCTCGTAACGAACTCGCTCTTAGGCTCCTTGGCCGATGTCGCCACCGAACTCCGCGTCGTCGGCCCGGCGGGTGATACGCTGGGGAGCTACGTCGAGCGCGGTGTCGGAGGCGCGGCCGATGTGTTGTCCTACGACCGCGTCCGCGCGGCCTACCAAGAGCGCGAAACACGTCCCGCGTTTTTGCGCGTGAACCTGCGGGCGGCCGAGCGCCGCGGCCTGCGCCGGACCGCCGCTATCGGCCCCGTCCTCGATGCCGACGACCAGGCGGTCGCGTGGCTCTACCTCCGCGTCACGCCGCGAACCGCCCGGTTCCCGACCGAGACGCCGTTCCCGCGCGTCCTGGCGCCGACCGGCCTGTTCGGCCTCGATGACGAGGCCTTGGGCTACGCCGAGTACGATGACGGCGTGCTGGTCCGCCAGCGCGGCGCCGCTCCGCTCCGGCTCGACTCGACGGTGTACACGCTCCTCGAGGACCGGTCCGTCGCCGTGCGCACGCGCGAGAGGTTGGGCGGCCGGCCAGCGCTGGTCTACTACGAGCGCCAGGGCGACGACGCCGAGGACGTGGTCGCGGTCCGCGTCCCCGCCGGTGACCGGTTCGACACGTTGTTCGTGCTGCTCCGTCTGAGCCTTGCGGGCTTGGTCTTGGGAGCCGTCGTCTTCCTCCTCGGTCTCGTCGCTCGCTACCGCGCGGGCCTGTTCCCCGTCGCGAGGACGCGGTTCCGCGACAAGGTGCTCAACCGGTTCCTGATCGTCGGCCTGGCGAGCGTGGCTCTTACTGGCGTCGTGGGCCAGTTCGTGATCGTGGAGCAGAACCGGGAGGCGGTCCGAGATCAACTCCGGCAACGCCTGTCCCGCGCCGCCGCCGTCTACGCCGATGCCCTCGAGGTCTCCGACACCGCCCGCTTGGACGCGATCTCGAGCGCCCTTGGCGTCGACGTCCACCTGTACCGAGGCCCCGTCCTCGAGGCCTCGAGCCGCCGCCAACTCGTCCGCCAACGCTTGATCGAGCCGCGGCTCCCGGGCGACGTCACGCTCCAGCTCTACCTCGGCGGCGAGCCGTTCGCCTTCTCCGACGACCAGATCGGCACGTTCTCCTACACGACCGGCTACATCGCCCTCCCTGACTCCGCCGGCCGCCCCGCCGACGCCCTCGCCATCCCGACGTTGTCCGAGCAGGCCGGCATCGAGGCCGGGCGGGCGCGCTACGTCGCCTACCTGTTCGGCGGCCTGCTGGCGCTGATGGCCGCCATCTGGGTGGTCGCGGTCGTGCTCGCCGGCCAGCTGACCCGGCCGTTCGGCCGCCTGCGCGAAGGGCTTGAGCGCGTCGGGGCGGGCGGCGCCGAGGTCCCGATTCCGGTCGAGACCCACGACGAGGTCGGCGAGCTGGTCGAGACGTTTAACGCGATGCAGGCGGACCTGGCCGAGAGCCGCCGTCAGCTCGCGGAGCAGGAGCGCGAGATGGCCTGGAGCACGATGGCCCGCCAAGTCGCCCACGAGATCAAGAACCCGCTCATGCCGATGAAGCTGTCTGTCCAGCACCTGCGCCGGACGTTCAGCACGCCCGACGAGCACGCGCCGCCCGACGAGGTCCGGTTCGCCGGCCAGTTCGACCGCACGACGGACATGCTGATCGACCAGATCGAGACCCTCGACCGGATCGCCTCCGATTTCTCCCGCTTCGCCCGGATGCCGATGCGGAGCCCCGAGCGGATCGACATCGTCGAGGTCGCGCGAGAGGCCGCGGCTCTCTTCGAAGGCCCGCTCGCCGACAGCGGCCGCGCCGACCTCGAGGCCGATCTTCCCGATCGCGTCCTCGAGGTCGTCGCCGACCGGGAGGAGCTGCGCCGCGTCTTGGTCAACCTGTTGACGAACGCGCTCCAGGCCATCCCCGAACGCCCCGAGCCGGGCCGGATCGCCCTCGAGGTCGCTTCCGCGGAGGGCATGGCCCAGGTCCGCGTGCGCGACGACGGGACCGGCATCCCGGCCGACGTCCAGCCGAAGGTGTTCCAGCCCAGCTTCTCGACCAAGACGAGCGGGATGGGCCTGGGGCTCGCGATCTCAAAGCGGGCTGTCGAGGCCGTCGGCGGGTCGATTGCATTCGAGACCTCGGGGGCGGGGACCACGTTCACGGTTCAACTCCCGCTCGCTACTCTCGACGAGACGACCGCGTAGAGGCTTGAGCATGTCGCTCGTCCTCGAGGGCGCCCTGGGTTGCACGTACTCGAACTGCTCGCCATGCTACGCTTCGTCTTCGCGACGGTCCTCTTGTCCCTCACGGCGTGCTCGTCTGGTGAGCACACTCGCGCTCTTGGCTCGCCCGCGCCTGCTGATCTCCGCGCGACGCCGGGTTCCATCGCCTTTGAGGACTCAGTCCACGCGCTCGTGGTCTTCCTTCGCTTCCAAGACGACACCGCCAGCGCTCCCGAGTGGGACATCGAGGGCGACCCCGGCCTCGAGGACGTACCGGCGTGGGGACTCGACCTGTTCAAAGAGGACCCGGACGACGTTCGGGCCTCGATGGGCCTGGACGACCCGTCGCTCTCGGCCTACTTCTTCCGGCAGTCGCAGGGCGGCCCTGGCCGCGCGCACATCCTGACGGGAGAGGTCTGGCCGCGCCATCGAGGACGGCCCCACGTGCTCACCCCCTCCAGGCCGTCGACCGCCTATGCGAGTGGGCGAGGGCAGGGCTACGGGTTCTTGATTCAGGAGGTGATCGACGGGTTGGTGGACCAGCCGGGCTTCGATCTGGCCCGGTTCGACGCCAACCGCGATGGCGAGCTCGACCACCTGATGCTCATCGTCCGTCGCGACCCGGC
>NZ_JBARYR010000077.1:0-3064 GCF_049648075.1 Rubrivirga sp.
TTCCTCGGCCGGGAAGATGATCGGGAAGCGGTCGGCCCGGTAGAAGTCGAGCAGGTTCTCGCCGATCACCAGCAGCTGGGCGTTGACGCCGGCGACCTCGAGGCCGCGCGAGGCGCGGAGGTCGAGCCGGAACTCGCCGTCGAAGCGGGCCCCGTTGCGAAGCTCGATGAGCGGCTGGCGCAGGTCGTCGACGGGCGTGAACGGGAAACCGGTGTAGACCTCGCCGATCGCGCCCAGCGTCCAGCCGGCGTAGAGGAGCGAGACGTTCATCGACAGGTTGTGGCGCTGGTCCCAATCGAGGGGGATAAGGACCCGGGCCGCCTCGTTGTTGCCCTGGGCATCAAAGAAAGCCTGCTGCGGGTCGGACCCGTTGCCTCGGGCCGACTGGAAGGTGTAGTTGACTCCACCCCGCAGCCCGATCTGGTCGAACGCGAACGACAAGGCCGCCGTGATCCCACGGACGCTGCCGAAGTCGAGGTTGGCGTAGCGGCCGTACGTGTCGCCGCCGGTCAGCGTCTCGAACAGGTCCGTCCCGATCAGCCCGCGCAGGTCGCGGTAGTACCCGGTCACATCGAGGGCGAAGTTCTCGCCGACCTGCTGCTGGATCCCGATCTCGTAGACGGTCGAGCGCTGCGCGTCGAGGTCGGCGTTGCCCAGGAACGTGTTGAAGCTGCCGAGCGAGACCTCGAACTCGGAGTTCTCGTAGAGCCGGCCCAACTCAGGGATCTGGAAAAACTGCCCGTAGCTCGCGCGAATCACGCCGCGCTCGGTGATCGGGAAGGCGAAGCCTAGGCGCGGGCTGACCTGCACCTTGACCGACGCCTGCTCGAACGCTTGGTCCTCGGGGCGCGGGTTGAGCGTGTTCTGGGGGTCGCGCAAGTCCGTCGGGACGACGGCGTTGGCGTCGAAGTAATCGAACCGGAGGCCGGCGTTCACGATCAAGTCGTCGATCTCGATCTTGTCCTGGATGTACGCCGCGAACTCGACGGGCTTGTGCTGATAGCTGTTGTTCCGGTTCGTCGTCGGGTCCGCGATCTGGGGCTCGAACGACCCGAACCGACGCGGGTCGACCTCGACGAAGAACTCCTCGAACTGGAGGTCGTGCGCCTTCATCTCGACGCCGACCTTGACCAAGTGCGCGCTCCCGAACTGCCGCGTCAGGTCGATGTCGATGCCGTACGTCGTGCTCGTCCGGTCAATGTGTCGCGGGTCTAAGCCACCCGTGTTGAACACGCCCGAGGGCTGGTTGCCCCGGCCGAAGATGTCGCGGTAGCGCGGGTCGCGCGGGTCCTCGAAGACGAACTGGGCGAAGTCGGTCGTGAACGCCGAGAGCCGGACGTCGAAGAACGTCCGCGTGTTGACGATCTGGTTCCACGACAGCAGGTGGTTCGACGCGTTCGACTGCTGGGTCGGGAGGTAGTCCGGGTTGAGCCGGAAAAAGTGGCTGTAGAACCGGGCGTCCGTCGTCGACCGCGTCAGCGAGTACGAGAACCGTGAGTTGCCCAGCGTGTAGTCCAGCTTGCCCAGCCCCGTCAGGCCCGACGACCCGTTCATGGGGACGACCGACGAGTCGCCGGTGGCGTCGATGTCCCACTGGTCTGGCGAGCCGGCAAAGCTCGAGCTGTCGCCGGGCGTGAACACGCGCCGTCCAAACAGCCACCCGTCGCGGTCGGTCACCTTGCCGTTGGCGAAAAAGGTCAGGTTCGGGATCCCGGTCGGTCCGCCTAGGGACGCCTCGGCAAACCGCTCGCCCAACAGGTCCGCCTCGCCGACGTCGTTGAACGCCTGGCCCTGGCCGGACAGGTAACCGCCGATGCTGCCGATAAACGTGCCCGTGAGCTCGGTCCCGCCGGACCGCGTCACGATGTTGACGATGCCCGAGTTGGCCTGGCCGTACTCGGCGTTGAACGCGCCCGAGATGACCTCGACCTCCTCGACGGCCGAGTTCTCGACCGGCACCGCGATCCCGTTCGTGAACGGGTTGGACACGGCCACGCCATCGACGTAGTACTTGACCTCCGTTGCCCGGCCGCCACGAATGTGGATCGAGCCGCTGGCCGAACGCGTGACGCCGGCTTGCAGCGCGATCGTCTCCTCGAAGCTGTCGACGGGCAGGGCCAAGATCTCCTCGCCGGTCACCTTGGCCGAGGCCGACGTGCGGTCGACCTCGATGAGGCCCGAGTTCGCCACGACGGTCACCTCCCCAAGTTCTGCGGACTCTTCCTCGAGGACGAAGTCGAGCTCCGTCGTCCGGTCCACGCGGACCACGACGTCGGTGACGACCATCGAGCGGAAGCCCAAGAGCGACGCGACGACGTTGTACGTCCCGGAGCGGACCCCGATGATGTCGTACGTGCCGTCGACGCCGGTCGAGGCGCCGCGCGTGGTGCCCTCGATGCGGACGTTGGCCCCGGGGAACGGGTTGCCGTCGCCGTCGCGGACGATGCCGGAGATCTTGCCCGTGGTCTGGGCAAGCGCCGGCATCGAGGCCGTGAGGGCGAGCAGGAGGAAGAGGAGGAGTCGCGTCACGTGGATCGAGTCTCGGTTCTAGGCACCGGGCGCCGAGGTGCCACGACCTCGACGCCCGAAATTCGGCCTTGTCTATGACGTGTGCGAGGCTATCGCACGAGCACCATCTTGGACGTCTGGACGCCGGCCTCGGAGACCAGGCGCGAGAGGTAGACGCCGGCGGACAGGCCCGCCGCGTCGAACGTGGCGAGGTGGTCGCCCTGCGGCATCACTTGGTCGACGAGCGTCGCGACGCGCTGGCCTAGGAGGTTGTAGACCTCGAGGGTGACGTGCGTCGGCGTGTCGACGGAGTAGGCGATCCGGGTGACGCCGGAGAACGGGTTCGGCTGGGCCGTCCCGATCCGCGTCGCGCTCTGGTCCGGTCCGCCTTCCTCAGACACCGAGATGGGGTTCGCCATCACGAACGCGCCGTCGACCAGCTGGCCGCGGAGGCCGAAGTTGAACGAGTCGCGGAAGAGGGCCGGCTGGTTGCCGCCGCGCATGAACACCTGTGTGTTGAGGTTCTCGTCGTCCTGGTCCGTCACGTCGTAATCGA